>NZ_FR878160.1:0-40961 GCF_000434315.1 Eubacterium sp. CAG:156
GGCGGGGGCAATACATATTATTTAGGAGGAAATTCAAATGAAAAAAGTATTAGTAGTAGCACTTTCAGCAATTTTAGCTGTATCAATGTTTACAGCATGTGGAAGTAAAAAATCAGAAACAGCTAATGGAACAGTTAATGAAGACAAGTTAATTATGGGAACAAACGCAGAATTCCCACCATATGAATATTATGGAGATGACGGTGAAGTTACAGGTATTGATGTAGAAATAGCGCAGGCAATTGCTGACAAATTAGACCTTAAATTACAGGTTGAAGATATGAACTTTGATTCAATCATTACAGCAGTACAGAGTGGAAAAGCAGATGTTGGTATTGCAGGAATGACAGTAACAGAAGACAGACTTAAAAATGTTAACTTTACGGACAGTTACGCAACAGGTGTTCAGGTTGTTATTGTAAAAGAAGGTTCAGATATTACTACAGTTGATGACTTATTTGCAGATGGGGCAAATCATTCAATAGGTGTACAGAGTGGAACGACAGGTGATATTTATTGTACAGATGATATCGAAGGTAAAAAATTAGGAACAGTTGAAAGATTTAACAAAGGTGCAGATGCTGTTCAGGCTTTAATCGCAGGAAAGATTGACTGTGTAGTTATTGATAATCAGCCGGCAAAAGAATTTGTAGCTGCAAACGAAGGATTAAAAATTCTTGATACAGAGTATGTAACAGAAGATTATGCTATTGCTATTAAAAAAGGAAATGATAAATTAACAGAAAAAATAAATGGAGCATTAAAAGAATTAAAGGATGAAGGAAAGGTTCAGGAAATCCTTGACAAATATATTAATGCTGAATAATTAGTAACGGGGAAACAAAATGAACGTAGTTCATTTTATGTAAATGTTTCCGATGAATAGCCGCTGACCGAAGGGCGGGGGCATTACATATTTTATAGGAGAAACAATGGAGAATTTTATTATTAAAGCTTTTTCTATGGCTGACATAAAAGATGATTTTGTACTTAATTTTATAAAGGATAACCGTTGGAAATATTTGACTGACGGTTTGAAAATAACTCTCGAAGTTACATTCTTTGCAGTTATTTTAGGTATTGTTTTAGGTTCGGTAATAGCTATTATCCGTTCTACTTATGATACAAATTATGAAAGTATGAAATCTAAAGTCGGTAAGGCAGTATTAAAGATTTTAAACTTAGTAGCAAAAATTTATTTAACAGTAATCAGAGGAACACCGGTAGTTGTTCAGTTAATGATTATGTATTATGTAATTTTTTCAACATCAAATAATAAAGTACCTATTGCTATTTTGTCATTTGGAATTAATTCTGGTGCATATGTTGCTGAGATAATTAGAAGTGGTATTATGGCAATTGACAGAGGTCAGTTTGAGGCAGGAAGAAGTTTAGGATTTAATTACATTCAGACAATGATTTATATTATTCTTCCACAGGCATTTAAGAATATTTTACCTGCCCTTGCAAATGAATTTATTGTTTTATTAAAGGAAACATCAGTTGCAGGTTATGTTGCTCTCCAGGATTTAACAAAGGGTGGAGATATTATTCGTAGTAGAACATATAGTGCGTTTATGCCACTTATAACAGTTGCTGTTATTTATTTGGTAATGGTAATGTTCTTTACTTATTTAGTTGGAAGATTAGAAAGGAGACTAAGAAATGATGAAAGATAATAGTCAGCCTTTAATTGTTGTGAAAGATGTAAAGAAATACTACAAAGGTGAAGTTATCAAAGCTTTAGATGGTATTAATCTTACAATTAACGAAGGAGAAGTTGTAGTTATTATTGGACCGTCAGGTAGTGGTAAAAGTACAATGCTCCGTTGTTTAAACCTTTTAGAGATACCTACAGATGGAGAAATTATATTTGAAGGTGAAAATCTTTTAGGGAAGAAAACTAATATAGATAAACACAGACAGAAAATGGGAATGGTATTCCAGCATTTTAATCTTTTCCCTCATATGACTGTAATGAAGAATATGACTATAGCACCAACAAAACTCAAAATTAAAAACAAAGAAGAAGCCGAGGCTAAGGCAAAGGAACTTCTTGAAGTTGTTAATTTAGCTGATCGTGCTGAGGCGTATCCAAAACAGTTATCAGGTGGACAGAAACAAAGAATTGCGATTGCAAGAGCTTTGTGCATGGATCCGGAAGTAATGCTTTTTGATGAACCTACATCAGCACTTGATCCTGAAATGGTAGGTGAAGTTTTAAGTGTTATGAAGGATTTAGCACGCAGAGGAATGACAATGGCTGTTGTTACACATGAAATGGCATTTGCTAGAGAAGTTGCAACAAGAGTTATATTTATGGATGTGGGAAGAATAATTGAAGAAGGTACTCCGGAAGAAATATTTGAACATCCAAAGAACCAGAGATTAAAAGACTTTTTATCAAAAGTGTTATAAAGACTAATGGAATTATAAAAGTGTTTTATATAAATCATTTTAAGATTAATTTTTGATATATATATACTAAAAAGCAGTGAGTTAAGGCTCGCTGCTTTTTATATTTTTGTGTAGAATAATTTACTTTTATAAAATTTAGTTTTCAAATGTCAAATTTAAGAATGAAGTGTCGCAAACTTTGTTTATGATTTATTTGTGATAAGGTTCATTATTTATGATTCTGTAACTTCTATATATTTGTTCTAATAAAATTACACGCATTAGTTGGTGTGGAAAAGTCATTTTTGAAAAGCTTAATTTAAAATCAGAACGTTTAGAAACACTTTCATGTAAGCCTAAAGAACCGCCAATAATAAAAATAATATGACTTTCACCGGTTATTCCCAGTGAATTAATCTTTTTAGATAATTCAACGGAATCCAATTGCTTTCCTAAAATTTCTAAAGTAATAACATATGCGTTGTCTGGAACGTGCTTTAAAATTCGTTCAGCTTCTTTTTCCTTAATTAAATTAATTTCTGTATCGGAACTGTTTTCGATTGTTTTTTCATCGGCAACTTCAACAATATTTAATTTACAATATCTTGAAAGACGTTTAGAATATTCAGCAATTGCATCTCTATAAAAATTTTCTTTAATTTTGCCAACAGTAATGAGTGTAATTTTCATATTTAAAATCCTTTCACCTTGTTCAAAAACAAATAATAGAGTATAATGATATAAGGATACCGAAGCGGGAGTTTTTTTTGCTTGCACAAAAAAACTCACATTTATGGTATCCATAAAACATGAGGAAGTAGCCCGATAGGGCGAAATCCGAATGTTTTTAGGATTGAGAAAGCACGAAGTGCGAAACAATCCGTAAATATCATTATACAATAAAAGTAAATGTTTTTAGGATTGAGAAAGCACGAAGTGCGAAACAATCCGTAAATATCATTATACAATAAAAGTAAATGTTTTTAGGATTGTGAGAGCACTAAGTGCAAAACAATCCGTAAATATCATTATACGGTATACGGAGGAAATGTAAATGCCATTTTGCCCAAAATGTAAATACGAATTTGTAGATGGAATAAAAAAATGCAACGAATGTGGTTGCGATTTAGTAGACAACTTAGATGATATAACTAATGAGTCTGATGAAGAAATTATGGATAATGAGAATATAATTAATGCTGAATTAGAGAATGCTAATTTAGGCGAAACATATGAATCTTTAGAGGATGGAAATGTATCAGTTGACAAAGAAGATGAAGAAAGCAGATTTATGAGTTCTGCAAAGACATATCAGAAATTATCAGATAAATATGAAGATGTAAAGTCATCAGCATATACATTGATTTTAGTTGGTGGAGTTGGACTTTTTGTTATGATTCTTCAATGGATTAATGTTATTAAATTTCCAATATCAAGTCAGACTAAATGGTTGTTTAATTCTGTTTTAGGAGGAATGTTTATAATATTCCTTGCTGCCGGAATTGTATCATTTATGCATGCTAAAAAAGTTAAAATTGAGGCTGACATTGAGGATAAACTTATAAATAAAATTAATCAATTTGCAAAAGAAAACATAACAAAAGAAATAATTGATAAAGAAGTACCACAGGATGATCATGTAGAAATATTATTTTTCAACCGTGCTGAGGTAATAAAAAACATATTGATGCATGAATTTGAGGATGCTGATGAGGCATTGATAGATGAACTTATTGAGAATATATATCAGAGTATATATGAAGAATAAATATAAAATAAAAGCTCTTGCATTAATAGATATAAAATGCAAGAGCTTTTTTATGCTTAGTACTAATAATAGATAGTGAAAAATAGGATAATATATGAAGAGAATGTATACGTAATATAGTTAATTTAGAGGAGAAAAATAAAATGAGTGAAATTAAAAAAATTGCAGTTTTAACAAGTGGAGGAGATGCACCGGGAATGAATTCAGCTATAAGAGCAGTTGTATTTAGTGCGGCACGTTTTGGAATAGAAGTAGTTGGAATTTTTAGAGGATACGAAGGACTTATAGATTGGGAAACTATAAAATTAGAGCCTGATGATGTTAGAAATATAAACAATCGGGGAGGCACTATTTTATACACAAGCAGAAGCGAAAGATTTTTAGATGAAAAATTTAGAAAACAGGCCGCAGATAATTTGAGAAAAAATAATGTTGATGCTGTTGTGGCAATCGGCGGAGATGGAACTTTAAGGGGTGCAATTGATTTTGAAAAAGAAGGAATAAACATTGCTTGTATTCCAGGAACAATTGATAGAGATGTTTCATGTAGTGAATATACGTTAGGATTTGATACTGCTGCAAATACTGCGACAGAAGCAATTGATAAAATCCGCGATTCATCTATTTCGCATGGTAGATGTAGCGTTGTAGAAGTAATGGGAAGAAAACGCGGATATATCGCTTTGTGGGCAGGAATGGCAACATCAGCCGATGCTATTATTTTACCTGAAAAATGGGATGGCAATTATGATAATGTAACAGATGCAATAAAGAGACGACATGAAGATGGAAGAAACAGTTATTTAGTTGTGGTTGCTGAAGGCGTAACAGATGCGAATGAACTTGCTGATTTAATAAAGAAAAAAACGGGTATTGAATCAAGAGTTTCAGTATTAGGATATATCCAGCGTGGTGGACAACCATCAGCTAAGGATAGAATGTATGGTTCATTAATGGGGGCTTATGCCGTGGAAATATTGATGAATGGCAATAAGAACAGAATTGTTGCTATAAAAGATGATAAGCTTATAGACTATTCAATAAATGAAGCTTTAAATATTCAGAATAGTCAGATTGATTCATTTCAGTACAAATTAAGTTTATTGTTATCAGATTAGACTCTCAGATTAGACAAATTAATTTATAGATTATAAAAATGCGTAGTGTAAATTAAGCACTACGCATTTTGTTAATTGTACGCCCTGCGACGCACGTTTCAAACCGTATAATATGAAACAATCTCTAGAGGGTACTTGTTTAGTTTAGAAAATATAACAAGATAAATGATGCAATATTTAATTTAATAGCAATTATAATACATTGTTCCAGGTTTTAAGTTCTTTTTATTTAATTTGAATAATTCACTGACAGTTACAAGTTCATAGCCTTTTTTGTTTAATTCGGGCAAAGCTTTAATGAATCCGTCTACAGATGTAGGATGTGAGTCGTGAAGAAGAATTATTTCTCCTTTGTCAGCGCTTTTAATAATTTCTTTATATACATAGTTAACATTTCTATTTTTCCAGTCCAGAGTATCTACAGACCAGTAAATCATAGGAACATCTGCAAGTTTTGATACAGTGTCATTAAAACTTCCATATGGAGGTCTTATAAGTGTAGGATAGATTCCGATTGCAGATTTAACCACAGATTTAGTTTTGTTAAATTCAGATTTAATATCTGATTCTGATAAACTGGTTAATTTAGCATGGTCATATGAATGACTTCCGATTTCATTTCCGTTGTTAAAAGATTCTTTTAAAACAGATTTTTTAGCAGTTACATACTGACCAACAACAAAAAATGTTGAATTATAATTATATTTTTTTAGCGAATCAACTAATTTTTTTGTGTATGGACTTGGACCGTCATCAAATGTTACAGCCATATATTTAAAATTTCCGACAACAACCTTGCATTTGGCTTTAACTTTTTTGGACTTAGACATACAGTAAACATATGTAGTGCCCTTTTTCTTTCCTGTAACAACGCCTTTTTTGTTGACTTTAGCAATAGATGGATTTTTGCTAACCCAGATTATGCCTTCTTTTTTCTTGTCAGTATAAAGTGCTTTAAGACTACGGGAATCCTTTTTGTTTAATCTTAAAACAGTTTTGTTAAGTGAAATTTTTTTTATCGTAGATTTAATTTTAGGCTTTTTCTTAACTATAGTAGTGTCTGTAGGTGTATTTGTAGTAGATGCTACAGTAGTGTCTGTAGTTGAAATAACCGTTGTTGATGTTTCAGGTATAACTGCAGAAGTAGTAATTTCCTCAGCCATTGTTATAGTGGAACATATAAAAATTCCAAGTGCTGTTAAACATAATGTTTTTAAAAACTTTTTTTTCATAAAAATCTCCATTCCATTGCAAGTAATAAATGTAATCCTAATAAAGGATTATACTAATCAGATGCAAAAAATAAATTTATATATATATAACATAAATCCATTTTAAAGTCCAAATTAAAAAAAGTAAATAGCATAATTGTGGCATGTCCTCATATAATTCAATATGGGAAATGAAAGAAAGAATGTATTAGAGTATTTGCCACAAAAAATAGCCTCAGAAATAAAAAATAAAGTGCCTGATATAGAGCAAATATTGGAAATTAGAATAAGGGTAAATAAACCGATTTGCGTTAGGACAATAAAAAAAGAATATGTAATCGATGAAATTAAAATTGAAAATACAGATATGAATCGGATATTTAACATAATTACGGAATTCTCTACATACGCATATGAAAATTCAATAAAAAAAGGATTTATTACCGTAAAAGGTGGGCATCGAATTGGAATTTGTGGTGAAGCAGTTTATGAAAATAATGAAATTAAATATATAAATAATGTATCGTATTTAAATTTCAGGTCTGCAAAAGAAATTATTGGATGTGCAAACGATTTATATGAAAAAATATATAAAAATAACATATTTAAAAATACTTTAATTATATCAGAGCCCGGAAAAGGAAAAACAACATTACTTAGGGACATTATAAGGCTTTTAAGTGATAAAGGTAAGTTCAATATATCTGTAATTGATGAGCGAAGCGAAATTGCGGCAAGTTATAAAGGAATGACTACAAATGATTTGGGAATAAGAACAGATGTTATGACTGCATTTGAGAAAAAAGATGGAATAGTCATGGCAATACGTGCAATGGCTCCCGACATAATTGCTGTTGATGAGATTGGAAATAAAGAAGATATAGAAGGTTTATATTTTGCTAAGCAAAGTGGGGTTGGTGTTATTGCTACAGCACATGGTAGCAATGTAAATGAAAAAGTGACAAAATATAAGGATTTGTTTAAAAAATATATTTATATAGAAGAGATTGGAGAATATGAATGTATATAAAGTTTATTGGAGCAGCATTTTTAATTGTAGCGGGTTGCATGTCGGGCAAAGAGATTAGTTCGAATTATTTAAATCGACTAAGGCAGCTTGAGGAAATAAAGAAAACAATTATTTTTATTTGTGGAGAAATTAAATATAACAATTCGAATCTGGATTATGTTTTTACAAAAATCTCCAAAAATTCCAAAGAATTTATAAAGGAATTTTTGGAAAGTGTAGTTAAGGATTTGAATGGAAATACTGAAAGAGAAATAACAGATGTATGGTGCGAAAATGTAGAAAAAAAAATTAAGACAAAAACCAGTCTTGAAGCATCTGATTTAAATGATTTAAAGGATATGGGAAATTTGCTTGGAATAACGGACAAGGATACTCAGATAAATAATATGAATCTATATTTAGAAAAAATCCAATTGCAAATAGACAAGCTTGAAAAAGAAAAGGATGAGAAATGTAGACTTTATAAAACAGTAGCCTCGATGTTTGGTTTACTTATTGTTATAACGATAATTTAATGGTGATGCTATGGATATAAGTATAATTTTTAAAATTGCTGCAGTTGGAATAATTGTTTCAGTAATAGGACAAATATTAAAACACAGCGGAAGGGAGGAACAGGCTTTTTTAACAAGTCTTGCAGGATTAATACTGGTTCTTATGTGGATAATTCCTTATATATATGAGCTTTTTAATACTATAAAAAACCTGTTCGAATTATAAATGTTTACCGTTGGAGTTTTAGGAATAATAATAGTTATTCTGGCCCTGCAGTTAAAAAATATTAAAAGTGAATATAGTGTTGTAATTATGATTGTCGGCTGTGTAATTATATTTTTTTATTCTATTTCAGGAATAATTAAAGTTGTTGAAATATTGAAAAAAATAATTAATGATACCGGCATAAATGACGAGCAAATTATAATTCTTCTCAAAATAATGGGAATATCTTACATTGCCGAGTTTGTATCAGATATTGCTAAAGATAGCGGATATAGCGCATTGTCAAATCAAATCCAAATTTATGGGAAAATTACAATTCTTGTAGTAAGTGTTCCAATATTAGAATCGTTAATTAATTGTATAAATGGGTTGCTGTTATGAAAAGAATAATATTAGTTTCAATAATTGTAGGAATAATTTGCTGTAAAAGCGTTTATGCAAATGAATTTGAATCAAATACATATATTACACTTGATGATTTCGATTTAAAAGAAACACAAAATGTTATGCAGAGTGAAAAGTATTCCATTGATATAGATGAACTGTTACAGGAAATTTCTAAGGGAAATGTAATGGCTGCGGTAAATATAATTATCGATAATGTAAGAGATAAATTGGAAAATCAGTTTAATGATATAAAACAGGTAATAATTACTATCATATTTACAACAGTATTTGCGGCATTGATTGTTAATTTCTCGTATTCATCATCTAAAAATGGCGTTAATGAAATGGCATTTTATGCTTGCTATGTTTTGCAGATTTCTACACTAATGTATATTTTTCAAATTGCAATGGAAATTGGAGAAAAACTTGTTTTGTTTATATTACAGCTTATGGGTGCAATAATTCCTACATATTTGCTGGCGGTTGGAATTACAAGTCAGGCAACAGCACTTGGTTTCAATAGTCTTATTATGACACTTATAGCAGTAATAGAGGCTGTCATACTGAATATTGTATTTCCTATGCTTAAAGTATATATGGCAATATCCATGGTTAATTCAATTTCAAAAGAAGATCTTTTGTCAGGTATGGCAGATTTGATAAAAAAAGCAATTAATTTTATTTATAAGATTATATTAGGGACAGTTACCGGACTTAATTTGATTCAAAGTCTGATTCTGCCGACAACAGATTTAGCAAAAAATAATATAGCAAAGAAAATTATTTCAAATGTACCGATAGTTGGAAATGGGACTGACGCAGTAGCACAGATAATATTGAGTTCAGTAGGAATAATAAAAAACAGTATCGGGGTTCTTGCAATAATATTGATTGTATTTGTGTGCATTGTTCCAATGGTGAAAATGACTGCATATTCAGCTGTAGTTCAGATAAGTGGTGCAGTATTACAACCAATTGCAGATAAAAGAATATTGAATTGTATTAAGCAGACAAGTGAAGGAATAAAACTATTAAACAGAGGAATAAGTGTTGTTGGCTTTTTATTTATTATTACAATTGCAATAATTTGTATTTCTACCGGCAATGGAGGATAAGGATGTTTGAAGAATTAGCAGGATATATAAAAGGGATAGTTTTTTTTAGTCTTTTTGCAAATCTGATTTTAGATTTTATGCCAAACATAAACTATAAAAAATACATAAAAGTTTTAATTGGAATATTACTTATAATAGTTATTCTAAAACCTATTTTAAATTTTGATTTTTTGTTAAATGAAATTAATGACAAAGTGGATGATGTTTCATTTGAATTAAATAATGATTTACAGGTTGATGAAAAAATAAATGAAATGGAAACAAAAATTTATGAAAGAATTCTAGAAGGAGAGAACTTTGAAAGATGATTTATTTTCGCAGTTGTATGAAAATATAAAAAAAATAGGACTTACAAAATGGATAATGCTTGGAATAGCAGGAGTATTATTGATTGCAAGTTCTTATTTAAAAAAAGATGAAGTAAATGAAAATAAAGCAAGGTATAGTCAGTATGAAGAAAAAAATACATTTAATCAGAAATACGAATATAAAGATGAGATTGAAAAAGAAGTTGAAGAACTTGTTAAAAACATAAAGGGGGTGAATAAGGCAAAAGTGATGATTACTTTAAAATCATCAGAAGAAAGAATCGTTAAAGAAGACAATGAAGTTGTTGTTGAAAATGATGAAAGGGAAACAAACAAAACGGGCAAAGAAAGTAAAAAAAACAACACAGTAATAGTAGATGGAGAGAATGGAGAACAGCCATATGTAGTCAAAGAATTATATCCGCAGGTTGAAGGTGTGGCAGTGTGTATCAAAGGAAATTTTGATAGTGAAATAAAAAATAATATTATTAGTATAATTCAGGCATTATTTGATATTGAATCACATAAAATATCGGTAACAGAAATGAAATGATAGGAGGAATCATGAAAAAAATATTTAAAAAGAATCAGATAATAGTAACAGTTTTGGCAATACTAATTGTAATTGCAGGGTACCTTAAGTATACGGATTCAAATTTTAATGACAAAAACAAAGAAGTCACAAATGAAATATATGAGTCTACATATGGAACTGATGACATATTAAGTAATGGAGAAATTGCAAGCCTCGATGAAAATGAAACAGGTGAAGCAGTGGAAGAAACAACACTTCAGCCGGGAGAAGCTGTAATGACCAGTTCGAAGCTTACGGATTTTATCATTCAGGCACGTATAGACAGAGAACAAATCCGCTCAAAAAACAAAGAAACATTGTTAAAAGTTATAAATGACGAAACAGTAAGTGAAAAAGAAAAAACAAGTGCAGTAGAAGCAATGGTTGAGATTACTAAAAGTAGTGAGTTGGAAAATACAATAGAAACATTGCTTGAGGCAAAAGGCTTTTCAAATGTAATTGTAACGCTTTCGGATAGCCAGGTAGATGTAATTATAGATGAACAGGAAATAACAGACCAGAAGAGGGCACAAATAGAGGAAACGATTAAAAGAAAAACAGATATTAGCGCAGATAAAATTGTAATAACCCCTGCGCATAAGTAAGTAAATTAAGTTGTAAAAATACTGCCGCAATGATATACTTATACGTGACAAGCACAAAGATGAAATAATTAGGAGGCTTTAAATGGAAGAAAAGAGAACTACTTATACTATATATGAAGGTGGAGAAGTTGGAGAAGTTGAAATCAATGATGATGTAATCGCAGTGATTGCAGCTGTTGCAGCAATGGAAGTTGAAGGAGTAGCTTCGATGGCAGGCAATATAACAGCTGATATAGTTGCTAAACTTGGAATGAAGAAACTTTCAAAGGGAGTAAAGGTTACAGTATCAGAAAACAGCATGGTTATCGACTTATCATTAAACCTGGAATATGGAACAAATATTTTAGAAGCTTCTAAAGCAGTTCAGAGTAAGGTTAAAAGCTCTGTAGAGAATATGACAGGATTGAATGTCGATGTAGTCAATGTCAACATCGCAAGTGTAGAAGTAAAATAATAATACCTTAAAAGCGGGTGTCATTTATGACACCCTTTTTTGGGATATAGATTGATGATTGTATGACATGATATGATTTATATAGATATACTAGTTGGGTTATGAAAATATTCGCTTAGTAATTAAAACTTAGGAGGCAGATATGAATAGAACGGAAATAAGAGAAAACACATTTAAATTACTTTTTTGTAAAGAATTTCATAGTAAGGAAGAAATGGGAGAACAATATAAACTTTACATGGAATCTTTAGAAGATGAAGAAAGAGAAAAGACTAACAAGATTATTAGTGAAGATAGTGTAGAAGAATTAATTCCATTTGAAGATAAAGAATATATAGTAGAGAGAGTTAACAAAATAATTGATGCAATTCCTGAAATTGATAAAGCAATTGATGAAGTCGCAGTAGGTTGGAAGACTGACAGAATGGGAAAAGTTGAATTGTCTATATTAAGACTTGCATATTATGAAATGGCTATGGATGATGAAGTTCCGGGAAAAGTTGCAGTTGATCAGGCTGTTATATTAGCAAAGAAATATGGAAGTGATAATGCACCTGCATTTATTAATGGAATTTTAGCTAAGTTATTTCAGGAGTAAATAATGAAATCAGTATATTCAGTATCTCAGGTAAACTCTTACATTAAAAATATGTTTACTCAGGATTTTGTTTTGAACAGTATATATATAAAAGGTGAAGTAAGTAATTGTAAATATCATACGTCAGGTCATATTTATTTTTCGCTAAAAGATAAAGGTGGTGTTATTTCCGGTGTAATGTTTGCAGGTAACAGAGGCGGACTTAATTTTACATTAAAAGAAGGACAAGATGTTATTGTTCTTGGAAGTGTTTCAGTATATGAAAAAAGTGGAGCATATCAGGTATATGCAAAACAGATAATGCTAGATGGAGCAGGACAACTTTATCAGAAATACGAAGAATTAAAGAAAGAATTAGAAGAAATGGGCATGTTTGACATTATGTACAAACAGCCTATTCCTAAATATGCCACAAAAATCGGAATATGCACAGCAAGTACAGGAGCAGCTATTCAGGATATAAGAAATATATCTTCAAGACGTAATCCATATGTTCAATTATATTTATATCCGGCAATCGTACAAGGCGAGAATGCAGCTGCAAGCATTGTACAAGGACTTAGGTATTTAGATGAAATGGACATGGATGTTATAATTGTAGGACGTGGTGGTGGTTCTATAGAAGATTTATGGGCGTTTAATGAAGAAGCAGTTGCAAGAACAATTTTTAATATGAAAACGCCGGTAATATCAGCTGTTGGGCATGAAACAGATACTACAATAGCTGATTATGTAGCTGATTTGCGAGCACCAACACCATCAGCAGCTGCAGAATTAGCTGTTTTTGATTATAATGAATTTAAAAATAAGTTATTCCAATATAAAAGAACTCTTGAAAATAAACTTGAAAGAGAAATTCAAAAGAATAGAATTTTAGTTAAAAATTATGAGGCAAGAGTAAATTATGCAAGTCCTAAAAATCAACTGTTAACAAAGAAACAATACGTAGATGAACTTTTTACTAAAATGGAGAATTTATTTAAAAATAAATTGACAAATGATAAACATACTTTGGGAATTTTAGCAGAACGCTTAAACGGTTTATCACCATTAAATAAATTATCTAATGGATATGCGTATATAACTGATGATAATTTGCATACTATTACTTCTGTCGGACAGATTGATGTAGGAGAAAAGGTATTGTTAAATCTTAAAGATGGAAAAGTAACAAGTGTCGTAGAAAAAATAGAAAAAGGGAGTTTATAAATGAGTAAGGCAAGTACAATCGAAGAAAATTTTACTAAACTCGAAGAAATAATTGAAAAAATGGAGTCAGAAGATGTTACATTAGAAACATCTTTTGATTTATATTCAAAAGGATTAAAATTAATAAAAGACTGTAATGATAAGATAGATAAAGTTGAAAAGGAAATGAAAGTGATTGAAGGTGGTAGTGAAGATGAATAATTATGCTGAACAGAAAAAAACTGAAATTTCCAAAATTGAAGATATTATTAAACAGTATTGCCCTAAAGAAGAAGGACTTCAGAAAATAATTTTTGAAGCAATGAATTATAGTGTTGAAGCTGGAGGAAAGCGCCTTCGTCCAATGCTTATTTTAGAATCATGCAGACTATTTGGTGGAAATGATGAAGAAGCGTATCCGTTTATGGCTGCAATGGAAATGATTCATACATATTCATTGGTGCATGATGATCTTCCAGCAATGGATAATGACGAATACAGACGTGGAAAAAAGACAACACATATAGCGTTTGGTGAGGATATGGCTATTTTAGCAGGAGATGCCTTGTTAAATTATGCTTTTGAAATTATGTCTGAAGCTGTTGTTAACAGCAAGCAGCCTGGAAAAATGGCAAAAGCCATGAGCACAATCGCTAAAAAAGCAGGTGTTTATGGGATGATTGGCGGACAGACAGTAGATGTTTTAAATGAAGAAAGACCTATGGATATAGATACTATTAATTTTATATATAAGTTGAAAACTTCAGCTTTAATAGAGGCGTCTATGATGACAGGTGCAATACTTGGAAATGCAACCGATGATGATATCAAAAAAATGGAACAGATTGCAAGAAATGTGGGACTTGCATTCCAGATTCAGGATGATATTTTAGACGTTACAAGTACAACTGAAGAATTAGGAAAACCGGTTCTTAGCGATGAGAAGAATCACAAAACAACTTATGTGACTTTAATGGGAATTGATGACGCAAAGAAAAAAGTTGAAGATTATTCTAATGATGCATTAAATTTATTAGATGAATTAAATTATAAAAACGAGTTCTTGAATAATCTTATTAATGAATTGATAAACAGAAAGAAATAGATATGAGCAAATATGTATACTTAGATGAAATAAACAATATAAATGATATAAAAAAGATACCACACGATAAGTATCCGGTTTTGGCTCAGGAGATAAGAAATTTTCTTGTAGAAAATGTAAGTAAGACAGGTGGACATTTAGCTTCTAATTTAGGAGTAGTAGAGTTGACGATGGCATTGCATCTTGTTTTAAATCTTCCTAAGGATAAGATAGTGTGGGATGTAGGACATCAGGCATATACACATAAAATTCTTACGGGCAGAAAAGATGATTTTACTACATTAAGATGCTTTGAAGGGTTAAGTGGATTTCCAAAGAGAAATGAAAGTGAAGCGGATTCATTTGATACAGGACATAGTTCGACATCAATTTCAGCTGCATTAGGAATTGCAACAGCAAATAAATTAAATGGTAATGATGACAAGGTAGTAGCTGTAATCGGAGACGGTGCACTTACAGGTGGACTTGCTTTTGAGGCTTTAAATAATGTTGCTGCATTAAAAAGAAATTTTGTTATTGTTTTAAATGACAATAATATGTCTATAGCTGAAAATGTAGGTGGAATGTCAAAATACTTAAATAAAATACGAGTTGGCGAACATTATAATGAATTTAAAGTTGACGTTGAACATTTACTTAAAGGTATTCCAAAAATTGGTGATAATTTAAGTGCCGGAGTAAAAAGGGTTAAGGATAACTTTAAACAGTTCTTTGTACATGCCAAATTTTTTGACGATATGGGTGTAACTTATATAGGACCTGTAGATGGACATAATATAGATGAACTAATTAGAATTACAGAGGATGCATTAAAAATTGAACATCCTGTATTAATTCATGTACTTACCAAAAAAGGAAAAGGCTATTTGCCGGCAGAAAATAATCCTACTAAATTTCATGGAATTGATTCATTTGATGTTAAAACAGGTGAAAAAATTAATGAGAGCAATGTAAAAACATATACAGATATATTTTCAGATAAGATATTAGAATTAGGCAATGAAAATAAAAATATAGTTGCAATAACTGCTGCAATGCCGGATGGAACAGGCTTGAAAAAATTTGGTGATAAGTATCCGGATAAATTTTTTGATGTAGGAATAGCAGAAGAACATGCTGTTACTTTTGCAGCCGGTTTAGCAGCAAATGGCAAGAAACCGTTTATATCAATTTATTCATCGTTTTATCAAAGGGCATATGATCAGATAATACATGATGTATGTTTGCAAAACTTACCGGTTACATTCATTATCGACAGAGCAGGGTTGGTTGGAAAAGACGGTGAAACTCATCAGGGTATATTTGATATATCATTTTTCTCAAATATTCCTAACATGACCATAATTGCTCCTAAAAATGGAAGAGAATTAGAAAAAGCATTGGAATTTGCTCAAAAATATAATGGACCGATAGCAATTAGATTTTCGAGAGGTAAAGCAAGTAATGTATTTGAAAATTTGAATAATGAACTTGTTATGGGCAAAAGCGAAACGTTAATAGAAGGAAAACACGTTGCAATAATTGCGGTTGGAAATATTATTGAAGAAACGTATAATGCAGTAAAGAGTCTTAATGATAAAGGATGTAATCCAACTCTCATTAATGCATTGTTTTTAAAACCGTTTGATAAAGAAATGATAGATTCTATAGCTAAAAAATATAAATATATAGTTACTATAGAAGAAGGAATAAGACATGGTGGTTATGGCGAAGCAGTTATATCTTATATGGCTGACAAAAACTATAAAAATGATGTTATGAATTTAGCTATAGAGGATGAATTTGTAGAGCAGGGAACTGTAGAAGAATTGAGAAAAAAATTGCAGTTAGATGCAGATAGTATATGTGAAAGGATTTTAAATTTCATAAAATGAAAGAAAGATTAGATGTTTTATTAGTTAAAAGAGGTTTAGCAGAATCAAGAGAAAAGGCAAAGGCAATTATAATGAGTGGAATTGTTTTTGTCGATAATGAAAGAGAAGATAAAGCCGGTACATTTTTTAAAGATACAGTTAATATTGAAGTTCGTGGTAAAACATTGAAATATGTTAGCCGTGGAGGACTTAAACTTGAAAAAGCAATGGACAAGTTTGGAGTTACTTTAGATAAAAAAATATGTATGGATGTAGGGGCTTCTACAGGTGGCTTTACAGACTGCATGCTTCAAAATGGGGCTGTAAAAGTTTATTCTGTTGATGTTGGACATGGTCAGCTTGCATGGAAACTTGTTCAGGATGAAAGAGTTGTATGCATGGATAAAACAAATATCAGATATGTTACAAGAGATGATATAGATGATGTCATAGAATTTGCATCGATAGATGTATCATTTATATCTTTGACAAAAGTTTTACTTCCTGTAAGAGAGCTTTTAACTGATGATGGTGAAATAGTATGTTTAATAAAGCCTCAGTTTGAAGCAGGAAGAGAAAAAGTAGGGAAAAAAGGTGTTGTTCGAGATAAAAATGTACATATCGAAGTAATAAATAATGTAATAGAGTATGCAAAAAGTATTAATTTTAAAATTTTAAATTTAGATTTTTCCCCTGTAAAAGGACCGGAAGGAAATATTGAATATTTATTGTATTTAAAGAAAAAATTAAATGAAAATGAAGAAGATGTCGAAATTACCGTTAAAGATGTAGTTGAAAATTCCCATAAGGAATTGGACAAATAAATTTGGAGTAAATAAATGAAAAATTTTTGCATAATTACAAATAATAATAAAGATAAAGATTATGTTTTATCAAAAAAAATCGAAGGCTTTATTACTGAAAAAGGCGGAACGTGCTTTATTTCTGAAAATTCAGATTTAACAGATGAAAAATACAATTACACAAATCCGGATAAGATGCCTGAAAATCTTGAGTGTGTCATTACAATTGGTGGTGATGGAACGCTTTTACAGGCAGCACAGGATTTAATGTCAAAAGATATTGTGTTTTTGGGGATTAATAAAGGAACTTTAGGTTTTTTAGCAGAAGTCAGTGTTGAAGATATAGAAGATGCATTATATAGATTGCTTATGGATGATTTTAAAATTGAATCACGAATGATGTTGAAGGGAACAATAATAAGAAATGATAAAGAAATATATTCAGCATCTGTATTAAATGATATTGTAATTCATAGAGGTGCAGACATTAGAATTTCTGATTTTTATGTTCATGTAAATAATCAGTTACTTGGTAAATTTCAGGCTGATGGCATAATTTTATCAACACCTACAGGGTCTACGGCTTATAATTTATCGGCAGGAGGACCTATTGCAAGACCTAATTCAAATTTAATTATTCTTACACCAATTTGTGCTCACTCAATAGGACAGAGAAGTATAGTGTTATCAGATGAAGATAAGATAGAAGTTACAATAGGTACATGTAAGAACCCAAAAGGAGAATTTAGAAGAATTTCTTTTGACGGAGATAATATAGTTGAGGTTGAATCAGGAGATGTTATAGCAATTGAAAAGTCACAGGTTTCAACAAAATTAGTGAAGCTTGATGATAGCAGTTTTTTACAGACAGTAAAGAAAAAAATGGGAGATAAATAGTGAAAGTTCAAAGACAGCGAAAAATTGTAGAGTTAATAACTGAAAAAGACATTGAAACACAGGAAGAATTGGCAAAATGTCTTGTTGATGAGGGTTATGCCGTAACGCAGGCAACTGTTTCAAGAGATATAAGAGAACTTAACCTTACTAAGGTATCTATTAATGGTGGAAAACAAAAATATGTATTACCTCACAGTAAAAACATGACTATTAACAGCAAATATATAAGGGTTTTAAAAGATGGAATACTTTCCATGACATGTGCAGGAAATCTTTTGGTAGTACGAACTGTTGCAGGGATGGCAATGGCTGTAGCTGCTGCTATTGATGCAATTAATATGAAGGAAGTTGCAGGATGTATTGCTGGAGATGATACAATTATGTGTGCGATAAGAGATGCACACGATACTGAAAATGTAAAAAAAAATTTAGAAAGTTTTATTATATAATGGCTAATTAACCTGTGAATTTGGAGAGATGTGCAGGCTAGGAGGAAATATGTTACTTAATTTACATGTAAAAAATTTAGCATTAATAAAAGAAGTTGATGTTGATTTTACAAATGGTCTTGTAGTTTTGACAGGGGAAACCGGAGCAGGAAAATCGTTAATTCTTGGTTCAGTGAATATTGCTTTAGGTAAAAAAGTTGAAAAAGACATTATTAGAAAAGGTGCAGAATATGCACTTGTTGAATTAACGTTTTGCATTGATTCAAGATTGAAAGAAAAGTTAGAACAATACGATGTTTATCCGGAAGATGAAAATATAATAGTGGTTTCCAGAAAAATAACCTATGGTAGAAGTGTGTCTAAAATAAATGGAGAAACTGTTAGCCTTACAACTTTAAAAAATGTAATGGATTTACTAATAGACATACATGGCCAGCATGATCATCAGTCTTTACTTTATAAAAATACACATCTTCAGATTTTAGATAAATATGCAGGTGAAGAGGTAAAAGAACTAAAAAATACTATTTCCGACAAATACAGTCAATATATTGAAATTAAAAAAGAATTAGACAAATTCGATATGGACGAAACAAAAAGGCTTAGAGAATGTGAATTTGCCGAATTTGAAATTAATGAAATTGAAGCAGCCAATTTAAGTTTAGGTGAAGATGATGAAGTAGAGAATGAGTTTAAAAAATTATCAGGTTCTGAAAAGATTATGTCTTCGCTTTCGGATGCATATCAGATTATGGGATATGAAGGTAATCAGGGTGTGTGTGAGTGTATAAGTCGTGTTGGATATGATTTATCGGAAATATCAGATATAGATTCTAAATTATCGGATTTACAAAAACAGATATATGATATAGATGATATGTGCAAAGGACTTGCCAGAGAAATATCAGATTATATAGATGAAGTAAATTATGAGCCTCAAAGAGTTGCTGAAGTTGAAGAAAGATTGAATCTTATTAATCATTTAAAATTAAAATATGGACAGTCAATTGAAAAAATATTAGCTTATAAAGGTGAAAAGCAGGCATATTTGGATAGTTTAAATAATTATAATTTGATGAGAGAAGAGACAAAAACAAAATTAGATAAAGAGATGAGCGAGTTAGTTGTATTATGTGATAAACTTTCATCTCTTCGTAAAAAATATGCTATAAAACTTGAAGAAACGGTTGTTAAGGCTCTTGAAGATTTGAATTTTTTATCTGTTAAATTTAAAATTAATGTATCGAAAAAAGAAAATGTATCAGCTAATGGACAGGACGAAGTTGAATTTTTAATTTCTACAAATCCAGGAGAAGAAGTAAAATCTTTAGCAAAGGTCGCTTCCGGAGGTGAGTTGTCAAGAATAATGCTTGCTATTAAATCAATACTTGCCGGTGAAGATGAAATTGATACAATGATTTTTGACGAAATTGATACAGGAATTAGTGGAAAAACTGCACAGATGGTAGCGGATAAATTGATGGGCATAAGTAAGGAACATCAGGTTATTTGTATTTCGCATTTGGCTCAGATTGCGGCTATGGCAGATTCACATTATCTAATTGAAAAAAATACTGATGATGAGTCAACTGAAACGAATATATATAGATTATCAAGAGAAGATTCGATAAAAGAGCTGGTAAGAATTAGCAGTGGAGGAGAAATTACCGAGACAGCTATAAAACATGCTACAGAAATGAAAGAAATGGCAGAACGTGCAAAATTAGGTCAGTTTTAAAGTTATATTACTACATAAACTAAGAAGGAATAAAATATTCCTTCTTTTTTTATTTGTGTAAATAATAATAAAGTATATTTTATGCTGAATTGGTGTATATCACAAAAAATAATCAGAAAGTAACAAATAAAGGCTTTCTTATATTTGTTAAAAAGAAGGAGAATAGGAGGATAAATGAGTATGAAACAAATAAATAAAAATACACGTAGAGCTAAAATTTATAAAAGATATCTGATAGTTTCCATAATTATAGGGTCGATTATGGTGTTTGTAACAGGTAAAGAATATATAGAAAAAAATATTCCTAAGGAACTTACGGCAGCTTACAATTCTTCAAAAGATTACGATAGTGGAATTAATTATGAGTATGATGTAAAAAGTGCCAGCGCTCAGATAAATGGAAGTGATACTAAAATATATGCATGTGGAATGCCTGTAGGTCTATATCTTCACACAGATGGAATAATGATTATAGATTATGCAGGTTTTGAAAGCATAGATGGCAACAAGGTTACACCATTGAAAAATAAAGTAAAAAAAGGCGATTATATTGTAAAAGTAAATGGAAAAAAAGTAGATTCAAAACAGGAAGTAATTGATTTAGTCGAAAAAAGCAATGGGGAAACAATAGAACTTACTATAAAAAGAAATGATGAAGAAATAACAGAAAAAGTAAAACCTGTGAAGAACAAAAATGGAATATACAAAATTGGACTTTGGGTTAGAGACGATACACAGGGATTAGGAACTATTACTTTTGTTACTTCAAATGGAATTTTTGGGGCATTAGGACACGGCATAAGTGATTTAGATACAGGAGATATGGTTACTTCATTTTCAGGAAATCTTTATTATGCAAATATATGGGGGATTAAAAAGGGAAAAATAGGAGAACCGGGAGGATTTTGTGGAAGCATAGATTATAACGAAGAAAATAAGGTTGGTACAATTACAAAAAATTGTGAAACAGGATTGTTTGGCAATGTTGATTTAAAGAAAATTGATGTAGAAAAATTTAAAGAGGTTTCAGTTGCTAAAACAGATGAAGTAAAATGTGGAAAAGCAAAAATTATAATTTATAAGGATGGTAGATATAACGAGTATGATATTAATATTAATAGAGTTAGAAAGAGGGCAAATCAGAACAAAAATCTCGTGATTGAGGTTGTAGACAAGAAACTTTTAAGTAAAACAAATGGCATAATTCAGGGGATGAGTGGAGCACCAATTATTCAGAACGATAAACTAATAGGTGCGGTTACTCATGTGCTTATAAATGACCCACATCAAGGGTATGGAAGCCTTATAAGTAACATGATTCAATAATTTCATTGAATAAAAAACATTTTTTTAATATAAATTGTCATAAATATGGTATAATTATTCATAAGTATAAATTACAAAGGAGAGACAAATGGCTTCAAGACGATCAGAAAATATTAGTGAAATGAGTAATTTTGAAATAATTAAGGAAATGGAGGACTTGTTAAAGAAGTATAACAGAAAAACTGATAAGGCAATTTACAAAAAAAGCATTGTTAAGTTATTACAGAGTGCAGAAGTAATATTAGCTGCAGATGTTGATTTTAAGAAAGCTCAAACAGATGGGGAATTTTTAGAAAAAGTAATTCTGAAAACAGATGTAGTTAAAGATTCTGAAAGAAAAAGAATGTTACCTATATTTACTTCTTTTGATCAGATACCGGATGATTATGCAGAACACTTTTCATTGATAAGAGTTCAGTCAAGAGTATGTTATAATCTTATGAATGAAAGAGATGACATCGATGGATTGGTTATAAATCCGTTTACAAAATCAATGCCATTAATAAAGAAAGTTGATGATAATCCGATAAGAAAAACAGAAGTTAAGGCTGAAATTGATGACTTTGTTTTAGTACACAATGGCGAAAGATATGTAGTTAATAAATGGCCGTTTACTATTGGTAGAGTGGGAACGGATATTGAAATTAACGAATCATATATTTCCAAAATTCACACTATTTTAGTATATAAGGATGGAAAATATATTATTGCTGACAACGATTCAACTAATGGAACTAAGGTAAATGGAATCTTACTTAAACCAAAGGTACCTGTTGTATTACACAGCGGATATAAAATACTTATTGCGGATGAAGAGGAATTTGAAGTCTATATAAACGAATAAAGTTTTTGACTTTTGTAAACCTGTTTCGACATTTTGTTTATCGTTTATTGACATAAATAATCGTTATATAAAAATTAAATCCAGATATGTAAACCACAATGTCATATACAGTCGAATATTGCGATTTGTTTAAGTTGAATCGCGTTTAATAACTAATTATAATTTATCTTGTTGAATGAACAGATAATTCGTGGCGCTGTGATTAAGTCATTCTAAACAATAATGTATTAGGAGAATATATATGGATAAGATTAGGGTAGCAATAGTAGATGATAACGATAAAATGGTTGAAATGATGGATGAGTATTTAGGCTCAGATGATGAAATAAATGTAATTGGCAGAGCAAAAAATGGAGAAGAAGCATTTGATTTGATTAAGGGGACCAGTCCTGATGTAGTATTACTTGATTTGATTATGCCTAAAATGGACGGTCTTTCTTTGATGGATAAGATACATAAAGACGGAACTATGATAAGGATGCCTTTTTTTATAATAACTTCTGCAATAAGCAATGAAGCGGTTATTCAGGATTCATTTAATTATGGAGCGGGATATTATATGTTAAAGCCTTTTGAAATGGATATGATTGTAGACAGGGTAAAAAGTGCAAAAGGAATTAACGGGAAAAAAATTCCAGAAAATAAAAAGATAATTGCTCCACTTGAAGATATGCAGAAATTTATGGAGAGAAATATTGAAAGCGACGTTACTAATATTATTCATGATGTTGGAGTTCCAGCGCATATTAAAGGGTATCAGTATTTGAGGGAAGCGATTATAATGTCCGTTAACGATAATGAAATGTTAAATTCCATAACAAAAATTCTTTACCCATCAATTGCAAAGAAATTCCAGACTACACCAAGTAGAGTTGAAAGAGCAATAAGACATGCCATTGAAGTTGCATGGAACAGAGGAAAAATGGATACAATTGATGAATTGTTCGGATATACAATAAATGCAGAAAAAGGTAAACCGACAAATTCAGAATTTATAGCATTAATTGCTGATAAGATAAGAATTGAATATAAATGTAGATAGTTGTACTTTAAAATAGTCACAAAATACTATATACTAGATAATAAGAGAAAATCTATATGTACAGGAGGTTCTAGATATGAAGAAAATATTATTTGCGGCATCGGAATCTGTACCCTTCATTAAGACTGGCGGGCTTGCAGATGTAGTAGGTTCGTTACCTAAGTGGTTTGATAAAAAAGAATATGATGTACGTGTTATTATTCCAAAATATATGTGCATTGATGAAAAATGGAAAAGCAAAATGCAGTATGTAGACCATTTTTATATGGACTTATGTTGGAGACGTCAATACGTCGGAATTTTGCAGATGGAACTTGATGGAGTAACATATTACTTTATTGATAATGAATATTATTTCTCAGGACCAAAGCCTTATGGAGATGTAAGATATGACCTCGAAAAATTTGCATTTTTCTCAAGAGCAGTATTGTCAGCACTTCCTGTTATTGGATTTAGACCTGATATTATACATTGTCATGACTGGCATACAGGACTTATACCTGTATATCTCAAAGATAGTTTTGCGTATAGCGAGTTCTATCAAGGCATTAAGTCAATTATGACAATACATAACTTGAAATTCCAAGGTGTTTGGGATATTAACACAATTAAAGATATTGCAGGACTATCAGATTATTATTTCACATCGGATAAATTAAAAGACTATGATAATGGTAATTATTTAAAGGGTGGAATAGTATATGCAGACTGGGTTACAACAGTAAGTGATACATATGCAGAAGAAATAAAGATGCCTTTCTATGGCGAAGGGTTAGACGGCTTGCTTAGAGCAAGGTCTAATTGCCTGTCAGGTATTGTTAACGGTATAGATTATGATGAATATAATCCGGAAACAGATGAGAATATAGCAAAGAATTACAGTGTAGCTAATTTCAGAAAAGAAAAAGTAAAGAATAAAGTTGCTTTACAAAAAGAATTAGGATTAGAAGTAGACCCTAAGAAGATGATGATTGGTTTAGTAAGCCGTTTGACAGATCAGAAAGGTTTGGATTTAGTTGCATACATAATGGATGAACTTTGTTCAGATGCAATTCAGTTTGTTGTTCTTGGAACAGGTGAAGACCGTTACGAAAATATGTTCAGACATTTTGATTGGAAATACGGACAGTCAGTTTCAGCAAATATTTACTATTCTGAAGCAATGTCTCATAAAATATACGCAGCATGTGATGCGTTCCTTATGCCTTCATTATTTGAACCATGTGGATTAAGTCAGTTAATGAGTTTAAGATATGGAACAGTACCTATTGTAAGAGAAACAGGTGGATTAAAAGATACTGTTGAACCATATAATGAATTTGAGGGAACAGGAACAGGATTTTCATTTGCAAATTACAATGCTCATGAGATGTTAGGAACAATAAGATATGCTGAAAAAGTATTCTATGATAAAAAGAGAGATTGGAATAAGATTATAGAAAGAGGAATGAAAGTCGATTTCTCATGGAAAACTTCAGCGGAAAAGTATAAGAATTTATATGACAATTTAATAGGATAATATATTCAAAAAAGTTTTAAACGATATTAATGAATATATATGATATAGAAGGAAAGATTGCTTATGCAGTCTTTTCTTTTTTTGGATTTTTTTAAAACATGGGTGGTCCAAATGTTTATAGAAATTTTTTGCTTTTTATTAAGCATGGAAATCCAGATTTTTATAGAAATTTTTTGGGCCTATGTCAAGTGTAGGAATCCGAGTATTTATAAAAAATTTTGCACATATATCAAGCATAGGACTCCAAGTTTTTATGGAAATTTTTTGATGTTAAAAAATTACGAATAAATAATTTAAAAGAAGAAATACTAAATTAGGTAATGATAATTAGGAGGTACAATATGAGTAATTTATCAGAACTTGATTTACAGAATTTAAGACATTTAATTACAGGATATGAAACATGTGGTGAAAAGATGTCATGTTATGCAAAAGAAGCTACTGATCCTGAAGTAAAAAAATTTTTTGAAGATGGCGTTAATTCAGCAACACAAAATAAAGAAAAATTAATGAAATTTTTAGGATAGGAGAAGTAATAAAATGCAGGAAAAATATATGGTTATTGATTCATTAGAAGGAATTAATTCTGAGATTGAGAAGTTTGGGAATATGATTCCTCAGACGGAAAATAAAGAATTAAAACAGACATTAAAAGAGATGAGAAATAAATGTGAAATGTCACAGGAACAGTTAGCACAAATTGCTACAGCAAAGAATTATTATGTTCCGGCAGCACAGGCATCAGAACAGGAAATTCAGTCAGTAAAATCTATATTTCAGTAGTAAAGTTAATTTAGTATACAAATAAAGTAGTAAAAATACTTTAATAAAAACATGTTTTAAATTAAATTTATCAAATTAAAAAAATCCGCCATCTTTTTTGATGGCGGAAAATGTACATATTAAATAATCTCCTGTATACCTGTTATATCAGGAGTGATTGCCATAGAATAGTTTGTATGGTAAATAACAAATCCTGGCATAGCACCGGCAACTTTTTTTACCTGTTTTCTTTGAATGTAATCAATTTCGACTTTATCCTGATTACATCCCTTAGAAAAATGAGCAGCAAGTCTTGCAGCCTCTTCAAATGTAGCGTCAGGTAATTCCTTACCCTCACATTTGACAATTACGTGAGAACCCGGGAAGGTTTTGCTATGGAACCACCAGTCATTACCGTTTGCAACTTTAAATGTAAGGTTTTCATTTTGAATGTTGTTTTTTCCAACATACATATGAAATCCATCAGAGGAAATGAAATGTAAAGGCTTATTTACTATTTTTTCTTTTTTTCCTGTTCGCTTAAATTTAATATATCCGGTCTGAATTAATTCATCCTTAATCGCTTTTAAGTCATTTTCGCTTGTAGCAATATCAATTGAAGCACTGACAGTTTCAAGGTAATCAATAGATTTTTTTGTCTCTATAATAATATCTGATAATGCTTCATTAGTACGTTTTAATTTTGCGTATTTGTCAAAGAATTTTTTCGCATTTTCAATTGGTGAAATAGTAGGGTCAAGCGGAATTGATATTGGCTCATTAGTATAAAAATTAATTGTATCGAATTTCTTGGCGCCGGGTTCAATTGAATAACCATAAGTTGTAAGTAATTCACCATATACTTTATATTTATCTTTTTTTAATGTATCTTTCATTTGCTTTTCCTGAATAGCAAATTTTTTTCTGTCTTTTTCTAATGCGTTTGTTACGACACGCCTTAAGTCAGAAGATTTTTGCCTCATACGTGTATGCAAATTTTTCTTGGCATAATAGTTCCTTAACAAAGAACTCATGTCGTCGTAAATAATTTCATTACAGTCTGAATGAGTAGAAAGACGTACAGCTGAAAAATCTACAGGTAAATCATCTTTTTCATATATAACAGGTGTAAATTCACCTTTTTTAATTTTGTTCATTAATTCATAAAATTGAATCCAGATTAAGTTTTGATTCCCATGTTCTAATACGTTTGCAGGAATTGATGAATCAAATTTTGCAGCATAACATATGCTTTCAGCAATAGTTGGACTAATTCCGGTAAAGGAAGTGTAAATTGCTTTTGAAAGATTAATCGGTTTAGAGAATACTGTGTTAAAGAATTCTTCTTTTGAAACTGATAATGGGTCAAATTTATCCATTGTATCAGGAATGAAATAGTCTTTTCCGGGGAGAACCTGTCTTACAGAACTCATAACGGCTGATACATGTTTTATGCTGTCTAATATCATATTATTTTCATCACAGAAAATAATATTGCTGTGTTTGCCCATTAGTTCGACAATTAAATGCTTTTGTCTTATGTCTCCTAAATCATCTAAATGCTGTATTTCAAAATCCAGGATTCGTTCAAGTCCCGGCTGTGTAATGTTTATGATTCGTCCATTATTTATATGTTTTCTGAGTAACATACAAAAGTTAGGAGCTGTCATTGGACTAGGTTTAGATTCTTCAGTTATGTATGTTAATGGAAGGCTTGCATTAGCTGAAATTAAAAGTTTGTATTGAGCTTTGCCATTTTTAATAGTTAATGTGAGCTCGTCATTTTCTGTCTGGGCAATTTTATACAGTCTTCCATCTGTAAATTTATTTTTAAATTCCTGTGCCAAAGCAGCAACAGTTATTCCGTCAAATGCCATAATTTGAAATTCCTTTCGTATATCGAAATTTTAAAGTTACTGATAATATAATAATGTATTTTTCATTTTATTATTTTATGAATTTCAAGTCAACCTTGACTGAATATTTCAAATGAATTATAATAAGTTGAATTATGGCATTGTATGCTTAAAAAGAAATGAATGGTGAATGATATGCTATGTAGTATGACGGGATTTGGAAGAAGTGAAGTGTCAGTAGGAGAGAGAAAGGTTACTGTTGAAATTAAATCAGTTAATCATAGATTTCTTGAGGCAGGCATAAAACTTCCAAAAAAATTAAATTATTTAGATGGAGATATTAGAAGAATATTAAAATCTAAGATTGAAAGAGGAAAAGTAGATGTTTTTATTACTTATGAAAACACAGGTGAAGGAAATGTCTGCTTGAAGTATAATTCTGAACTTGCAGCTGAATATTACAATATATTTAAGAAAATGAGTGATGAGTTAGGAATAGACAATGATATAACAACATCTAAATTAGGACGTTGCCCTGAAGTTATAATGATGGAGGAGCAGAGTGAAGATGAGGATGAATTATTACACATTGTTGAAGATGCAATGATACAGGCATGTGATAAGTTGGTTCAGGCAAGAAATGCAGAAGGCGAAAGACTTAAAGCTGATTTAATGAATAAGTTAGACAATATAGAAAAAAATGTTTTATTTATTCAGGAAAAGTCCCCTTTAATTGTTGCGGAATATCGTGAAAAAATTAATGAAAGATTGCATGAATTACTTGAGGATAATCAGATAGATGAAGGCCGAATTGCACAGGAAGTAACAATTTATGCAGATAAGATATGTGTAGACGAAGAGATAATAAGACTGCTTAGTCATATTAAGGCTATGAGAGACAGTCTTAATAGCAATAAAGCTATAGGTAGAAAATTGGATTTTATTACTCAGGAAATGAATAGAGAAGCTAATACTACTTTATCAAAGACGTCTAATCATGAAATTGCAGATGTGGCAATCGAATTAAAGACTGAAATCGAAAAGATTAGAGAACAAATACAGAATTTGGAGTAAGAGTAATGAGTAAACAGGGTAAATTATTAATTATTTCAGGTTTCTCAGGTGTTGGAAAAGGAACTGTAGTTAATAAATTAATAGATAAATACGATGATTACACAATTTCAATTTCAGCTACAACGAGAAAACCAAGAGTTGGAGAAGTTGATAAGGTAAATTATTTCTTTGTTAGTAAAGAAGAATTTGAAGATATGATAGCTAATAATAAATTGTTAGAATATGCACAGTATGTTGACAATTATTATGGTACTCCGCTTGAATTTGTTAATGAAAAGTTAAATGAGGGCATTAATGTTATTCTAGAAATTGAAACTCAGGGCGCTTTGAAGGTAAAAGAGATAATGCCTGAAGCAATGATGATTTTTATTCTTCCTCCAAGTGCAGAGGAGTTAAAAAAACGTTTGGTCGGCAGAAACACAGAGTCTATGGAAGTAATAAATAAAAGACTCATGAAAGCAGCTGAAGAAACAATATTTATGGATAATTATGAATATTTCGTTGTTAACGATGAAATAGAAGGTTGTGTCGAAAAAATCAATTTAGTTGTGAATAACGATACAACAGGAACAGCTTCAAAAAAAGAAGTTGAAGAAATTAAAAATGATATTAAAAAATTTTCGAAAGGAGAATAAATTATGTTACATCCATCATATTCAGATTTAATGGCAATAGCAAACAGCGACGTTGAGGAAGGTGAACATCCGGTAGTACAAAGCAGATATTCAATTGTTATGGCTACATCAAAGAGAGCAAGACAGATAATTGCAGGTGATGCACCACTTATTGATGATGCTGATGATAAGAAACCACTTTCTATCGCAGTAGAAGAATTATACAAATCTAAGATTAAAATCTTAGGAGACGACGAAAGCGAAAATTAGAAAATAAGGGAGGCTTTTGTAGAATGACATATAGAATGATTCATTTTACAAAAGTCTCTTGTTTTGTAGGAGATAAAATGAAAATCTTATTTATTTCATTAGGTTGTGATAAAAACTTAGTTGATTCAGAGCACATGATAGGACTTTTAGGAAAAGCAGGATATGAATTTACTTCTGATGAAACTGAGGCTGATATTATAATTATAAATAGTTGTAGTTTTATTAAAGATGCAAAAGAAGAAAGTATTGAAACAATATTTAATATGGCAAGAATGAAAGAAGAAGGAAATTGTAAAGCTTTGGTTTTAGCAGGATGCCTTGCGCAAAGATATCATGAAGAAATTAAAGATGAAATTCCTGAAATAGACATTGTTGTTGGTACTACGGCTATTGATGATATTGTAACTATAGTAGAAGATTATTTTAATAAGAATGAAAAAAAGCAATATATTAAAAATATAAATCTATTAGCCGGTACAAAAGCACCACGTGGTAATGCTGGAACAGACAGATATGCTTATTTAAAAATTGCAGAAGGTTGTGATAAACATTGCACATATTGCATTATTCCAAAAATCAGAGGAGACTATAGAAGTGTGCCAATGAAAGATTTAATTGCTGAAGCAAAAGATTTAGCTAAGTCAGGCATACGCGAGTTGATTTTGGTTGCCCAGGAAACAACAATGTATGGAAAAGATATATATGGAGAAAAAAGACTTCATATTTTATTAAAGGAATTATGCAAGATTGAAGATATCGAATGGATTAGAGTGTTATACTGTTATCCGGAAGAAATATATGATGAATTGATTCATACCATTGCAAGTGAAGATAAGATATGTAATTACTTAGATATTCCTATTCAGCATGCAAGTGATAATGTATTAAAACGGATGGGACGAAGAACAACTAATCAGGAATTAAGGGATGTTATTGCAAAACTAAGAAAAGAAATACCTGACATAGTACTTCGTACAACTTTAATTACAGGATTTCCCGGAGAAACACAAAAGGATCATGAAATTCTTATGAATTTTGTGGATGAAATGGAATTTGAAAGATTAGGTGTATTCACATATTCAAAAGAAGAAGGAACACCTGCTGAAAAGATGGAAAATCAGATTCCGGAAGAAGTTAAAGAAGAACGTAGAGATGAAATTATGGAACTTCAACAGGAAATTGCCTTTGATTTTTCTGAAAAAATGATTGGAAAGGTTATGAAGGCTTATATTGAAGGAAAAATTTCAGGAGAAAACGCATATATTGCAAGAACATATATGGACATACCGGGTGTCGACAGTAATGTTTTTGTAATTACCGATGAAGAATTAATGACGGGTGATTTTGTAAATGTATTAATTACAGGCTCAAATGATTATGATTTGATAGGTGAACTTCAATACAAATAGATGAGAAGGAGATAAAAAGATGAATTTACCAAATAAACTAACGGTTTTCAGGGTGATTTTAATACCGTTTTTTGTATGTTTTATGTTGGCTGATATTTTTGGAGGTATAGACAAATATATCGCTGTTGGAATATTTATTGTTGCAAGTTTAACAGACTTACTTGATGGAAAGATTGCAAGAAAATACAATCTTGTTACAAATTTTGGAAAATTTATGGATCCATTAGCAGATAAACTGTTGGTAAGCGCTGCTTTAATTTGTTTATCAGAAAATAAAATTCCAGTATGGATTGTAATTATAATTATCAGTAGAGAATTATTTATCAGTGGATTTAGAACACTTGCTGCAGATAAAGGAGTTGTTCTTGCTGCAGGTTGGTGGGGTAAATTTAAAACAACATTCCAAATGATTATGATTATTGTATTAATTATTGATTTGCCTTATACATTTATGGGAGTTATAGGAACTGCTTTAATATATATATCATTAGCTCTCACGATTATTTCAATGGTAGATTATGTATATAAGAATGTAGATGTACTAAAGGGATAATATTTTAAAAATATTTATATGTACAACAAATATACGTTGTCTGAAATAGTCAGGCATTTAGCTTAAAATAAATTAAGTAAAAATAAAAGGATAGGTGTCTGCTTAAGTAGGCATCTATGTTTTTATATAAATATATTTGGCTGGTCTTAATGCAGTATGCTAATAATAAAATCCCACAACTGACCGGGAGAAAGGAGTATTCAATTAATATATAAGATAATTGAAGTGGATGGAATAAAATGAATTTAGAGGAAAGATTAGTTAAAATGTTATTAGATAGAAACGAAAAAGTTTCTACAGCAGAATCATGTACAGGAGGCTTAGTGGCTGGAAAGATTGTAAATGTTTCAGGAGCATCTGAAGTATTTGACGAAGGATATGTAACTTATGCTAATAAATCAAAAGCAAAATTATTAGGGGTAAGTAAAGAAATTTTGGACAATGAAGGAGCTGTAAGTAAAGAATGTGCAATGGAAATGGCAATTGGATGCGCAAAAGCAGCAAATGCCCAGCTTGGATTATCCACAACCGGAATTGCGGGACCGGGAGGAGGAACACCTGATAAACCTGTAGGGTTAGTTTATTTTGGATGCTATTATAATGGAGAAGTTTCCTGTGAAAAGCATATATTTAAAGGAGATAGATATGAAGTACGTACTCAGGCTGCAGATAAAATTTTGGAAATTGCCTTAAATAAAATGACTTTAAAAAATTAAGTAAATGCTATACAAAACAAAATATTATAAAAAATGATTGAATAATACTTAATTTTATTATAGAATCTTATAGACGAAAAAAGGATAGGAGGCCCACTAATGTTTTATAATGAATATAGCAAAGAAAAATTGCAGGAAGAATTAGAAGGACTTTACAAAGAGTACAATAAGATTAAGGAATCCGGAATTAGTTTGGATATGTCAAGAGGAAAACCGGGACCTGACCAATTAGATTTGTCAATGGATATGTTAGATGTATTTAATTCAGAAAGTGATTTAAAGACATCAAACGGTTTAGATTGCAGAAATTATGGCGCTTTAGACGGAATTCCGGAAGCTAAAAAAATGATGGCTGATATTATGGATTGTAATCCGGAAAATGTTATTATTGGCGGAAATGCAAGTCTTAGTTTAATGTATGATGCAATTTCAAGAGCATATACACATGGAATTATGGGTGAAACTCCTTGGTGTAAATTAGATAAAGTAAAATGGTTATGCCCGGTGCCTGGATATGACAGACATTTTGGTATTACAGAACATTTCGGTATTGAAATGATAAATATTCCACTTAAAGAAGATGGACCTGATATGGATATGATTGAAGAATTAGTTTCTAAAGATGCATCTATAAAAGGTATTTGGTGTGTACCAAAATATGAAAATCCAACAGGATTGTCTTATTCAGATGAAGTTGTAAAAAGAATGGCAGCACTTAAACCGGCAGCTAAAGACTTTAGAATTTTCTGGGATAATGCATATGCTATTCATCATTTATACGATGAAGAAGAAAAACAGGATACTATATTAAATATTATTGATGAATGTAAAAAAGCAGGAAATGAAGATATGGTGTACGAATTTGCATCAACATCGAAAGTTACATTCCCAGGTTCAGGGATAGCTGCGATAGCTTCATCTGTAGCAAATGTTGATGAAATTAAGAAGAGAATGTCAGTACAGACAATCGGATTTGATAAAATGAATCAGCTTCGTCATGTAAAATATTTCAAGAATGCTGAAGGTGTAAAAAAACATATGGCTAAACATGCAGCTAAATTAAGACCAAAGTTTGAAGCAGTATTGAAAATGCTTGATGCTGAATTAGATGGATATGGAATTGCTACATGGACAAAGCCAAATGGTGGATATTTCATATCTTTTGATGTTATGGAAGGCTGTGCAAAGAAAGTAGTAAATATGTGCAAAGAAGCAGGAATGGTTCTCACAGGGGCAGGAGCACCTTTCCCATATGGAATAGATCCTAAAGATAGCAATATTAGAATTGCACCATCATATCCTTCACCTGAAGAATTGATCGATGCAAGTAAAATATTGATTGTTTGTACAAAAATTGCAGCAATTGAAAAATTGCTTGAAACTAAGTAAAATAATAATATTTTGAAATATTAGGATTAAGTTTGCTTTTGATGTCATTATGCAATTATTATTTTTGATAATTTATGATAAAAAATAAATCTAAAAATAAATATATAAATAAGCCGTATGAGTAATTAGTGCGATAGAATGCAACATAATTTTCATACGGCTTTAATTGTATCCGGACGAATGTTTGAAGATGGAATCGTTAGTTGTCATGCATTGGAGAGACTAATCTTATGGTTTGATTAGGATTGGTTTGTAACTATTCAAATATATACTTAAATTGTTAATTGTCTGTAATATATATTTAAAATGCTGATTGTGACGATAAAGTTTTAATAAAAATATTTAAACAATAAATTTAATATTGCAATTTAAATATAAAATGTGATATTATAATAGCGTCCGTAATAAAAAAAGGTTGACATTGGTTCAATGTTATAATAAGATAATAACATAACGAACATAAGTTCGAACAGAAAGGGAACGAAATGAATAAAGAAGATAAATTAAAAGCACTCGATGCAGCGATTGCTAAGATTGAGAAAGATCATGGTAAAGGATCAATTATGAAACTTGGGGATTCAAGGGCGCAGATGAATGTAGATTCAACACCTACAGGTTCATTAAGCCTTGATATAGCACTTGGAATTGGAGGGATTCCTAAGGGAAGAATTATTGAAATATATGGCCCTGAATCAAGTGGTAAGACAACGGTTGCATTACATATGATTGCTGAAGTACAGAAACAGGGCGGAGTTGCAGGGTTTATTGATGCTGAACATGCACTTGATCCGGTTTATGCTAAGAATATTGGTGTTGATATAGATAATTTATATATTTCACAGCCTGATTTTGGTGAACAGGCATTAGAAATTGCCGATACAATGGTTCGTTCAGGAGCAGTTGATATAATTGTTGTTGATTCAGTTGCGGCATTAGTTCCTAAAGCTGAAATTGATGGCGAGATGGGTGATACACATGTAGCACTTCAGGCAAGACTTATGTCACAGGCATTAAGAAAATTAACAGGTGTTATAAATAAGACGAATTGTTCTGTTATTTTCATTAACCAGTTAAGAGAAAAAGTTGGGGTTATGTTTGGTAATCCGGAAACCACAACAGGTGGTAGAGCATTGAAATTCTATTCATCTGTAAGACTTGATGTTAGAAGAGTTGAAACATTAAAAGCAGGTGGAGAGATGATTGGAAACCGTGCTAAAGTAAAGATTGTTAAGAACAAAGTAGCTCCTCCGTTTAAAGAAGCTGAGTTTGATATTATGTTTGGTAAAGGAATATCTAAAGAAGGAGATATTTTAGATTTAGCATCTAAAATTGGAGTTATTGTAAAGAGTGGCGCATGGTATGCATATAATGGTGAGAAGATTGGTCAGGGTAGAGAAAATGCCAAGATATATCTAAGAGAACATGAAGCTGCTATGAACGAAATAGAAAAGAAAGTTCGTGAACATTTTTCTTCACATGATGAGGAAAGTGAATCAGAAAAGCAGGATAATGGTAAGGTAGAGGAATAACATGCACTATATTACTGAAATAAAAGATATAGGAAAGAAATGTAGAATTATAATCGATGACGATATCGTAGTTCAATTATATAAAGGAGAAGTTCGAAAACTGGGAATAAAAGCAGATTCTCAGTTTTCGAATGAGTCTTATAATGAAATGTATAATATCTTAAATAAGAGAGCGCGTGAGCGCTCATTATTTTTATTAAAAGATATGGATAAGACAGAAAAACAGATAAGAGATAAGTTAAAATTAGGTGATTACCCGGAAGATATAATAAATAATGCAATTGAATTTTTAAAGAAATATGGTTATGTAGATGATATACGATATGCGAAACTCTATATATCCTCTAAACAAAATTCGAAAAGTATAAAACAAATAGAACTTGAATTATATAAAAAAGGAGTTAATAAGGAAAATGTCAGTAAAGTTCTTTTAGAAATGGATTTATCTAATGAAGAGGCATTAAATAAATTAATAGAAAAGATTATAAAAAAATATGATTTGAATGATAAAACACAGTATAACAAGATGTGCAGATATCTGTTAGGAAAAGGATTTTCTTATGGAGAAATACAGGAAGCACTATTTAAGTACACCAACTATGATACGGAATGGTAATGCACAAATGTTAGTTTGTTCAATTAATATTTATACAATATGTAGTAAGAAATGATGGTATATGTGACAGGATAAGTACCCCTTTTTACTTGACATAACATTGATTTGGGAGTAAAATTAATTTGTTGTGTTTGTACAATGAAAATTTAATAAGGAGGTGCTCCTGTGAAACCAGAATTAGTGGCTATTATAGTAGTTGCAGTCGCAGTTGTATTCTCTATTATTTCCTCAGTTATCACTTCGTTATATAGAAAGAATGTAAGTGAAAAGAAGATTGGAAATGCTGAAAGCAAAGCAAGAGAAATCATAGATGAGGCAATTAAAACAGCAGAATCTAAGAAGAAAGAAGCTTTATTAGAAGCAAAGGAAGAAAATCTCAAGACAAAGAATGAGTTAGACAAGGAAGTAAGAGAACGCAGAGCTGAGATTCAACGTTACGAAAAAAGAGTTCTTAACAAAGAAGAAACCATTGATAAAAAGATGGATAGCTATGAAAAGAAAGAAGCTGCACTTAAGGTTAAAGAGGAAGAGTTAGCTGTTATGAAAGCTAAAGTTGAATCACTTAATGAGCAGCGTGTACAGGAATTAGAAAGAATCTCTGGATTAACCTCCGAACAAGCAAAAGATTATTTATTGAAAACTGTTGAAGAAGAAGTAAAACATGAAACAGCGAAATTAATCAAGGAAAATGAAGCAAGAGTAAAGGAAGAATCTGAAAAGAGAGCTAAGGACATAATTGTTAATGCAATTCAAAAATGTTCAACAGATCATGTTTCAGAAACTACAATTTCAGTTGTAAATCTTCCTAATGATGAAATGAAAGGTAGAATTATTGGTAGAGAGGGAAGAAATATTAGGACAATAGAAACTCTCACTGGTGTTGATTTGATTATAGACGATACACCTGAAGCAGTAATTCTTTCAAGTTTTGATCCAATTAGAAGAGAAGTTGCAAGAATTGCACTTGAAAAGCTGATTGTAGATGGACGTATTCATCCGGCCAGAATCGAAGAGATGGTTGAGAAAGCTCAAAAAGAAGTTGAAACAATGATTAGAGAAGAGGGTGAAGCAGCATCCTTAGAAGTTGGAGTACATGGATTACATCCTGAACTTATAAAACTCTTAGGAAGAATGAAGTTCAGAACAAGTTATGGACAGAATGCCTTAAAGCATTCAATTGAAGTTGCTCATTTATCAGGGTTGATAGCAGCTGAAATCGGATTAGATGTTCGAGTTGCTAAGAGAGCAGGTTTATTACATGATATAGGTAAATCTGTTGACCACGATATGGAAGGAACACATATTCAGTTAGGTGTTGATATTTGTAGAAAATACAAAGAATCTGCAATTGTAATTAATGCAGTTGAAGCACATCATGGTGATGTTGAACCTGAAAGCCTTATTGCCTGTGTAGTTCAGGCAGCTGATGCGATTTCAGCGTCAAGACCGGGTGCTAGAAGAGAAACACTTGAAACATACACAAACAGATTAAAACAGTTAGAAGATGTTACGGACTCATTTGAAGGAGTTGAGAAGTCTTTTGCTATTCAGGCAGGAAGAGAGATTCGAGTTATGGTAGTACCTGAGAAAGTATCTGATGCTGATATGGTACTCATGGCAAGAGATATTTCTAAACAGATAGAAGCTGAGTTAGAATATCCTGGTCAGATTAAAGTTAATGTAATTCGTGAAAGCAGAGTAACAGATTATGCTAAATAGATTTTAATTACATAATCATTCGGCTATACGAAATAATACTTTATAAAATTATAAAAAAGTGCAAGTTAATTGCACTTTTTTTTTATTATGATATACTTTTACAGAAAAGATGTTGGAGGTAAATATATATGGCTAAAATTGGATTTATCGGAATGGGTAATATGGGATATGCAATGTTAAAGGGTGCTTTACGTGAATTTGATGTACAGGATATTGTATTTTATGATGTAAATGTAGATAGAATGAAGCAGGTTTCTAATGAAACTAAAGTTGATTATCTTGATTCTAATGTACATGTTGTACGTAGTGTTAAATATTTAATACTTGCGGTTAAACCTCAGTTTTATAATGATGTCTTAAAAGATATAGCAGATGAAATAGAAAAAGAAAATGTTGTTATTTCCATCGCACCGGGAATTACAATTAAACAATTGAAAGACAGAATTGGATTTGATGCAAGAATTGTTAGAGCAATGCCCAATACTCCGGCGTTAGTTGGTGAAGGTATGACAGGAGTTGCTTATAATCCTACAGAATTTAATCTGGAGGAAAAACATATTATTGAAAAGATATTTAAAGCAATTGGTAAGATGAAAATTGTTAATGAAAAACTTATGAGTGCAGTTACATGTGCTAGTGGAAGTTCACCAGCATATGTATTTATGTTTATTGAAGCACTTGCAGATGGAGCAGTAAGATGTGGTATGAGCAGACAGGATGCATATGAATTTGCAGCTCAGACAGTTTACGGCTCAGCAAAGATGGTTTTAGAAACAAAGGCACATCCGGGAATCTTAAAAGATATGGTTTGTTCGCCGGCAGGAACAACAATAGATGCTGTTAAGGTTTTAGAAGATAATGGATTTAGAAGTGCAATTATGAAAGCAACAGAAGCTTGTTTTGATAAGTGTGAAAATATAAAATAATTTGTCGTTTTTTATAAATGTCTATTTGATTTTTGAAATATGGAGTGGAGAAATATATGAAGGAGTTTAATAGAATAAATAGAGAAATTGTTTATAAAGGTGCCATAATTGATTTTTGTAAGGATACAATTATTACACCGAAGAATCATACTGTGAAATGGGATTTGATAAAACATAAAGGTGCTGCAGCAATTATTCCTGTAACGAATGATGGAAGAATAATTATGGTGAGACAGTGGAGAAATGCAGTAGACAAGTTTTCATTGGAAATTCCGGCAGGAGGTTTAGATGGAGCAAATGAACCTACTAAAGTATGTGCAGCCCGTGAACTTGAAGAGGAAACAGGTTATACATCTGAAAAAATCGAATTTTTACAGACATTAATTCCTGCAATAGCATATTCTCAGGAAAAAATAGATGTATATGTTGCTTTTAATTTAAAAGAGTCTCAGCAGAATTTCGATGAAGACGAAGATATTACATTAGAAATATATTCTGTAGAGGAATTGTTAGAAAAGATTATGAAAAATGAAATTAACGATGCCAAAACTGTTTCGGCAATTTTAACATATTATAATAAGTATTGTTGTAATAAGTGATAAAATAAATGTAATTGCATATTATATAATACACTTTAATGAAGAGTGATTATATGGTAAGATGGCAGTTCTCAAAAACTAAATTTAGAATCTGTGCATTTATACTCGGAAATATTATAGGATTTATGATGTTTAGGTATTTATGGACAGATTCTTATTTTGTAAATAAATATTGTGAAAGTTTGTTGATAGATAGAAAGTTTGTTCAAATAAAATTAGATAGTATGATTTTTTTTACTATATATTACGAAATGAAAAAAATGATATTTCTAAATTTTATTGGAATAACGAAATATAGAAAATATTTTATAGATATATATATTGTTTATGTTGGTTTAACTTTTATGATTCAGTTATGTATGTTGTTGAAAAGACCTGGGTTTATTTTCATAGTATCAGTATTCATATATATATTGGAAAAAAGTCTTCAATTGCTTTATGTTTTTTTTATCGAAAAATATATGATTAATTATGAACAACAAACAAAAACAAACATAAAATATAAATGCGTTATTATGGGAAATCTCCTTTTCATAAATATAGGATTTATAGGAATTCTTAGTTCCTTTATTGCATTTATATTTAAAATTATATTTTTTTAATAAAATATTTTGACCAATATGTAGTTGATTAAAAATGAATCAAACGATATATAGTGTATTTATTGCAAAAATAATATATTTATATAATTTTGAATGTAAATAGATGCAAAAATGTGTTTGATTTTATCGTAAAAGAAATATATAATTAATAGTAATCGACTATAAAATGACACATAATATGCGACTATAAAATCTTTTGTGTGATGTTGTTTTAGGATGAATTAGGAGACGGAATATGCATTTGGAAATTGAAAAATTTATAATAAAATTGCATAAAGAAAAAGATATTTCTGAAAATACTGAATTATCATACAGAAGAGATTTGAAGAAACTTGTGGATTATTTAGAAAATAAAGGAATAGATGATTTTAAACAGATAAATGAGAGTGATTTAGTTGGATATGTTGAATGTTTGCATAAATTAGGACGTAAATCATCTACTATAACAAGATCAATAGTAAGTATAAAATCCTTTTTTAACTATCTGTTTAACGAGGGATTGGTCGAGAAAAACTATGCCTTAAAATTAGTAGCTCCTAAAATAGAAAAACATGCACCTAATGTATTGACTTTAAATCAGGTTGATGCACTTTTAAGTGCACCTAGTGGAGATACTCCAAAAGAATTGAGAGATAAAGCAATGCTAGAATTACTTTATGCTACAGGAATGAGAGTTACAGAGATTATCACATTAGAATTAAAAGATGTTAATCTTGAGTTAGAATATGTAGTTTGTCATGACAGAACAAAAGAAAGAATGATTCCATTTGGTAGCGATGCAAAAAAAGCATTAGTAATGTATCTGAGAAATGGAAGAGATTATTTGCTTGGCGATAATGAAAGTGATTGCCTGTTCCTTAATTGCTCAGGAAAAACAATGAGCAGACAGGGCTTTTGGAAAATTATAAAACAGTATGGTAATAAAGCGGAAATAGATATGGAAATCACTCCGCATGTGTTAAGACATACATTTGCAACGCATTTAATTAATAATGGTGCAGCATTAAAGTCTGTACAGGTTATGCTTGGACATTCAGATGTGTCAACAACCCATATGTATTTGAATCCTGAAAACAGGCAGATAAGGGAAGCTTATGATAGGGCACATCCTAAAGCATAGGTTATATAAAAGAGTAATTAGTATATATGAATTGAATGCAATAAATAAAACTGTGGTTGATAAAGCCATGGTTTTTATTATCCGGTAAAGTTTTAGATAGTTTAATATAGAAAAATCCGACAGTACTAAAATGTGATATGATACCTCTAAAGTAGACA
>NZ_FR878161.1:0-3844 GCF_000434315.1 Eubacterium sp. CAG:156
AAGCAACTTAGGTTGCTTGTTTTTTTATGCATTAGTTTATATTTTAAGGTATTGTCTTAAAATATTGCTTAATGTTGAATAGTTTATAATTAGTATTAGTATAAGATACATCTGAAAAATTAAAGAAGGTATGAGGGAAAAATAATGAAAAAATTATTATATGCAGTTACAAGCATATGTTTGATGACGGGAATTATATTTTGTAATAATGTGAATACAGAGGCAAAAGTAATCAATAACAAAATTGTTTATGCTAAAAATAATGAAAATGGAATAGCAATAAAATGGGATGTAGTTAGAAATGCGACAAAGTATGTAGTTTATAGAACTAATCAGGATGGAAAGTTTGAAGAATATGATACAGTAAATTATGGAAATAAATATTTAGATGAAAATGTTGAAACAGGTGAAGAATATAGATACGTTATATATTCATATAGGTATTCAAAAAAAATTGCAGAAAGTGATGAATCGGAGAAAATAGTTGGAGATCCAAAGACAGTAACAAACGTTACTGCAAAAACAGGAAAGGGTGATGAAATTTGTATCACTTGGGATATTAATCCATATGCGTCAGGATATTATGTATATAAAAGTTCAGATAATAAAAATTGGGATAAAATAGGAACAGTATATGAAAATGAAGGAAAATATATTGATAAAAATACAGAATATAACATATTAAATAATAGTACTAAATTAAATGCAAAGTTAGTATATAAATACAAAGTAAAGGCATTTGAAAATATAGATGGAATAACATATACAAGTAAAATATCTAATAGTTATGGAATGGCTATTCAGGAAAAAGGAATTGATGTATCACATCACAATGGAAAAATTGATTGGAAAAAAATAAAAAAATCAGGCGTTGATTTTGCAATGATTCGTATAGGGTATGGAGATTCTAAAAAGGGTGGAATAAAGGATAAAAAATTTAAATATAATATGAAAAATGCAAAAGCTAATGGAGTAGAGACTGGCGTATATTTTTATAGTTATGCTGATAACATACGTGAAGCAAAGAAGGAAGCAAAATATGTAATTAAGAAAATGAAAAAATATAATATTGATTATCCAATAGCATATGATTTTGAAAATGATTACAGAAGAAAGCGAAAATTAAAAAAGAAAAACACAAAAATTATTGATGCATTTTGCAAGACAGTAGAAGATGCAGGATATAATACAGTAATATATTCCGATGCAAACTATTTTAGAGATTTCTTATATACAAAGAAATTGGCAAAATATGGGCTTTGGGTTGCAAGATGGACATATGATAAGAATGATTTTAGAGATTATGATTTAGAAAATGTATTTATTTGGCAATATTCAGATAAAGGAAGAATGAAAGGATGTAATTATCCTCTAGACTTAAATGCAAGTTTTATTTGTAAAAATGATAATTAAATTAATTTGATTATATTTTTATTAAATCAAGCAAATTATATGATATAAATTTATATAATTAAATTATAATTTTTATTACACTTTTATAGATAAAAAATTAAGAGCATAATATGTATCGTCTTATTAATATGTACATTAATCTATAGATTAAGAATGAGATTAATAAAAAACATTAAAAATATACATAAAATTAAATATTCAAATGAAAATAAAACTAAATTAACTAAATTAAATTGTTGAAGTGAAAAGTTTATTTCCACTTTGAAAATTGAGAATTATAAAGTGGCATTTACTCTTACGAAAATGAGCAAATGTCACTTTTTTCTTGGCATTTTGTTACAATTAGTGTTACACTAATTGTAACAGAGGCAGAATTTTAAAGAAAATGCACTCAGGACAGTCAGTGGTGCATTTCCTGTCATAAACACACTTGCAGTAATTTCTGCATTCCAAGGGCATGTTGCATTTATGTGAAAGAGAGCGGTGAAGTTTAATTTCCTTGCCAATGGTTGACTTGTTTTTGCCAATGGTTTGAGCAATGGCCGTTTTTGAAGAATCACTGGTAATGCCGGTAAGAATGATGCGTCTTTCATATAATGTTAAATGTGAAAGAGAATTATTAATACTCATATAAACCTGACTTTCCAATGGCTGTCAGGCATATATTAAGTGTAAGACTAAAATCCACTTTACCCACTTCAAAGTGGAAATAAACTTTTGACTTCACAGACTAAATTACTAAATTTATATTGACATCTAATAAATTTTAGTGTAGAATATGCAATGTCGCGTAAAACGACGTTGTTTGTACGTGTAGCTCAGCTGGATAGAGCGTCTGGCTACGGACCAGAAGGTCGTGGGTTCGAATCCTGTCACGTACATTAAAATCCTCTAGATTTGTCTAGAGGATTTTTTGTTATGCTAAATTAAGGTAATTATAAGAGTTTATTTGGTATATGCTATTTTTTTATATATAAATCTTAGAAGGGAGAGTTTTAAATACAAGTAAATTTGTATTGGAAAATAAAATGAAAAAAGTAATAAGATTATTAATATGTATAGCAATGACAATAATATTAACAGTTGGTTGTGAAGACAAAGACATAGATAATACAAATTTTAACAATGAAAATCAAAGTGTAAATTATGATATAGATGTGACTTCAAATAACTTAACTAATGAAAATAAAGTAGAAAGAAGCACAGATGAATTTGACAGTATTTCATCAATTAAAGGAGAATGCAATGTATGGGTACTGGATGTAGGACAGGGAAGTAGTACCTTAGTTGAATCAGATGGTGAATATATGCTTATAGATGGTGGAGACTCAGATAAGTCATCGTATCTGGTAAGTTATTTGAAAAAGAAAGAAATTACAAATTTTAAATATGTAATTGCAACGCATTACGATGCAGACCATTTAAATGGAGTGGTAGGGGCATTAAATGTTTTTGATGTAGAAAATGTTATTTGCCCTGAATATACAACTACAACAAGAGTATATAATTCATTTATCAGTATTATGGATAATAAAAAAATAAATCGAATACAACCAATTGTAGGAGAGACATATTCATTAGGAAGAGGTGAATTCACTATAATAGCGCCAAATTCAACAGGATATAGCAATGTAAATGACTATTCTGTTGGAATTAGGTTTAAATATAATAATAAAAGTTTTTTAGTTGCAGGGGATGCAACTAATATTTCTGAAGAAGAAATTGTAAATAATAGTATAGATATAAATTCAGATGTTTATATAGTAAATCATCATGGTAGTAGTGGATCGAGTTCAAGTGAATTTTTAAATAAAATTGATCCTGAATATGCAGTGATAAGTGCCGGTAAAGGCAATGCGTATGGGCACCCGGCATACAAAACATTGGAAAAACTTAATAAAATAGGAGCAAAAATATATAGGACGGATATAGAAGGTGAAATTGAATTTTCGTTTACGGAAAAAGAAATCCAATTCAATAAAGATTCATATAATAAGTTAGAATCTGGAGAGAAAATAAATAAAGATTCATATGAGAATAACCAAGATAATAAACTTATAAGCTCAAATGAAGGTGATAATAGGTCAATCGAAAATGAAAGTTCAAATAAATCAGACAATTATGTATTAAATAAAAATACTAAGAAAATTCATAAGGATGATTGTAAAAGTGTAAAACAGATGAGTGATAATAATAAGGTATATTTTGATGGAACAATAGATGAGGCAGAGGCACAAGGATATAGTAAGTGTCAAAATTGTTTTAAAAACGAATAAATAAAAATATTTGAGGCATAATATTCATGTAACAAAAAAAGAATTTAGGAGGACATTATGTCAAAAAAATATTCAAATGAATTTTCAAATTCAAAAAATAGTACTTCAAATTTAGAAAACAAAATTTCAGATAATTCAACATCAAAAAACTCAGT
>NZ_FR878161.1:3900-6605 GCF_000434315.1 Eubacterium sp. CAG:156
TCAAAGAATACAACATCAAAGAACTCAACTTCAAAAAACGAAGAAGATTGTTCTGATAAATATTAATATTTTTTATAAAAGGAATTTTGTTTTTGTAGAGGCATTTTGCAATTTAGTGCAAAATGCCTTTACATATGTTGCTAAGAATATGGTACAATGGATGAAATTGTTAGTTAAAAAAAGAAAAGGAATAGCATATGAAAAAATATAATTTTGTTGCACCGTGCCATTTTGGAATTGAAGCGGTACTTAAAAGAGAAATTCAGGATTTAGGATATGATATCGTTAAAGTTGAAGATGGAAGAGTCACATTTGAGGGAGATATTTCAGCTGTATGTAGGGCAAATGTTTTTTTGAGAACTGCAGAGAGAGTGTTACTTCAGGTAGGACGAGTTAAGGCGACAACTTATGACGAATTGTTTGAAGCCGTAAAAGCTATGGATTGGGAAGAGTATATACCTGAGGATGGAAAATTCTGGGTGAAAAAGGCAAGCTCTATAAAAAGTAAGTTATTTAGTCCTTCTGATATACAAAGAATTGTAAAAAAGGCTATGGTAGAGAAATTGAAATTAAAGTATAGAGTAAACAGATTTGCAGAAACAGGAAATGAGTATCCTTTAAGAGTTGTTTTTTACAAGGATGAAGCTATTATAGCGCTTGATACTTCAGGTGATTCTTTACATAAAAGAGGATATCGTAAAAATACGGCTAAAGCACCTATTTCAGAGACTTTGGCAGCAGCATTAATAATGCTTACACCTTGGAACAAAGACAGAATTTTAGTTGATCCATTTTGTGGAAGTGGAACATTTCCAATAGAGGCAGCGTTAATAGCAGCAAATATTGCACCAGGAATGAATAGAGAATTTACTGCAGAAAACTGGGATAATCTTATTGAAAAGAAATTATGGTATGACGCAATAAATGAAGCAAATGATATGATAAATGATGATATAGAAGTAGATATTCAAGGCTATGATATAGATGGAGAAGTAGTAGAATTTGCCCGAAAAAATGCTGAACTAGCAGGTGTAGACCATTTGATTCATTTCCAAAGAAGACCGGTTAGTGAATTAAGACACAGCAAAAAATATGGGTTTATTATAACAAATCCACCTTATGGAGAAAGATTAGAAGAAAAAGAACAATTACCTCCAATATATCAGGCGTTAGGTAGACAGTACAAGGCACTTGACAGTTGGTCTGCATTTGTAATAACGTCATACGAAGATACTGAAAAATATATGGGGTTAAAAGCAACTAAAAATAGAAAAATATACAATGGAATGATTAAAACATATTTTTATCAGTTTATGGGACCAAAACCGCCTAAAAAGAAGGAAAATTTGCGATAAATGGCGGAATGCTTTAATATTTGTTTGAAAAAAGATAGGAGAGAGATAAAAATGAAAGAAATAATTTTTGCAACAACAAATCAAAATAAAGTAAGAGAAGTAGGAATGATGTGCAATAATCCTGATTTGAAATTGTTAACTTTAAAGGATATTGGCTTAGATGTAGATATTGTAGAAGATGGAAGTACATTTGAAGAAAATGCAATAATTAAAGCAAAAACAATTATGGAAATGACAGGAAAAATAGCTTTAGCAGATGACTCAGGTCTCGAGGTTGATTATTTAAATGGAGAACCAGGAATTTATTCAGCGAGATATTTAGGGGAAGATACACCTTATTCAGAAAAAAATGCCGACATTATTAGAAGACTTGAAGGAGTAGAGGGAAGTGACAGAAGTGCCAGATTTGTGTGTGCAATGGCTGTAGCATTTCCTGATGGAAGAATAAGGACATGTCGAGGAACTATTGAGGGAGTAATAGATTATAAGGAAAAAGGAACAAATGGATTTGGATATGATCCAATAGTTTATGTGCCTGAATATGGGTTGACAACAGGTGAAATGGAGCCTGAACTAAAAAATAGTATTAGTCATAGAGGAAAAGCTTTAGAACAGGTAAAAAAGATACTTGAGGAAGAATTGCAGTAATTGATAAACGAATAAAGTTAGTGTTTGAAAGTGGTGTTAATATGAAGAGAGTATTAGTTGTAAGTGATTCGCATGGAAATATGGGAAATTTAAGTGAAGTAATAAAAAGATCTAAAGATATTGATATGTTAATTCATCTTGGAGATATACAGGGAGAAGATGAATTACTACGTTCTATGTGCAATTTCCCAGTTGAAATTGTACGTGGAAATTGTGACTTTGAAACAAATAATAAATTATACTTGACAATTGAGCTAGAATGTCATAAGATATTCGCGACCCATGGACATGCCTACGGCGTTGAATGGGGAATAGAAAGATTGTCATATGCAGCTTTAGAAGAAGGTTGTGATATTGCGATGTATGGACATACACATGTTCCGGAAATTATTCAGGGAGATGACATTACGGTTATAAATCCCGGAAGTATTTCAAGACCGCGACAGATGAACCATAAACCAAGTTATATTTTGATGGAATTACTTGACAATGGGGAAGTTTTTTACAATCTAAATTACTTTGAAAAATAAGTGATTAAAAAAATAAAAAAAGTTTAAAAAAGTTGTTGACAAGTTGAAATACATAATATATAATACATCATGTTGCTGCTGAAAAACACAGAACAAAACAGCAACGAAGACGCGAAGTACTAACACCAATCGGGGTGTGGCTCAGCTTGGCTAGAGCGCTTGATTTGGGATC
>NZ_FR878162.1:0-6998 GCF_000434315.1 Eubacterium sp. CAG:156
CAACAGGAACATTAACTGATGGTTCATCCGTAAAATTACCTGCAAAGGTTAAGAAAGTTAAAATTTCTGCTAATAAGGCAAAAGTTACTGTAACATGGAAGAAGAACAAGATAGCAAAAGGTTATTAAATTCGTTACGCAACAAATAAGAAGTTTAAGAAAGCTTCAAAAGTTAACGTAAAGAAGAATAAAACGTAGAAGAATCTACAATAACTAAGGTAGAAGAAACTACAACTAAAAAGACAGAAGAAACAACTACTAAGAAACCGGATGTTACTACAACAGGTTCATCAAACCAGGAAGTAACAACAGGAACATTAACTGATGGTTCATCTGTAAAATCACCTGCAAAAGTTAAGAAAGTTAAAATTTCTGCTAAGAAGACAAAAGTTACTGTAACATGGAAGAAGAACAAGAAAGCAAAAGGTTATGAAATTAGTTACGCAACAAATAAGAAATTTAAGAAAGCTTCAAAAGTTAACGTAAAGAAGAATAACAAGACTAAGAAAGTTCTTACAAAGATTAAGAGTAACAAAGTATACTATATAAAAGTACGTGCATATGTAATTGTAAACGGAAAGAAAGTATACGGAAAATACAGTAAGGTTAGAAAAATTAGAAGTAAATAGAACTAATAATTACAAAACCTGATAATAGTTAATTAAAAAATATTAATAAATACAGAGCTGTCTCATTAAAGAGGCAGCTTTGTTGTATAAGAAAGTAAAAAAAGTATGAATTAAAAAAGAAGCTGTAACTCTAATAAATAGAGCCACAGCTTCTTTTTATTAATAATTAAGCAATTGAGTTAACTGCTTTTGTTAATCTTGAAACTTTTCTAGCAACGTTGTTCTTGTGGAATACTCCCTTTGAACCAGCTGTTTCAATAAGCTTGATTGCCTTAATTAATTCTGCCTGAGCTGTTTCTTTGTCTTTGTTAGCTACAGCAGCTTCTACTTTCTTAGTAGCTGTCTTGATTGCAGATTTAACTGATTTGTTTCTTTCATATCTTGTCTGATTAACAAGAATTCTTTTCTTTGCTGACTTAATGTTAGCCATCGTGTCCACCTCCGTGAAATAATAAGTTTCTTAATTCCCTTGAGAGAGATTAGGAATTAAATAGTTTCACCATCTGTGCCATTGGATTTGCGGACGTATGACACAGACATCAACTAGTATTCTATGATATTGAGCATGTAATGTCAATATATTTTTGAATAATAAATTACAATTATTTGCACAAAATAAATAAAAAATGTGAAGGTGAATAATATGAAGTTTAAAGGATTTAAAAATAGAGAAGACAGAATGGATATATATACAGATTTAGCTTTAGAAGAACGTGAAAAATTTAAAGATAATGTTGAGATAGATGGAGTTGAGTTAAAGAAAAAGTATAATGATGAACTTAAAATGACAACAACTCTTGTAAATATTAAAACTGAAAAAGGTGCTAAAGTCATGGGAAAGCCAAAAGGGCATTATATTACTATAGAAACAAAGTATGCCAAAGAAGATGATAAATATAACCAGAAAAAAATTTCAGACGAATTATTGAAAAATATAGGACATTTAATTAACGCAAATATCGGAAAAGACAAAAGACCTGAAGCTATTTTAATAGTAGGATTAGGAAATGCTCAGGCTACACCTGATGCAATAGGACCAAGAACTGCCTCATTAGTTCAAATAAGAAAAAACATATATTGTATTTCACCGGGAGTCCTTGCACAGACAGGAATGGAAACATTCTCAATAGTAAAGGGTATAGTAGATGAAATGAAGCCTGATTTGATAATAGCGATTGATTCACTTGCGGCACGAAATATTTCACGTGTTACAACTACAATTCAGCTTACTGACACAGGAATTATACCGGGTTCAGGAATAGGAAATAATAGAGAGGGGTTAAATAGGGAAAATCTTGGATGCACAGTAATAGCAATAGGTGTTCCTATGGTTGTGCATAGTGTTACGATTGTTAATGATACGATGGATAAGTTGATATATCTATTGTCGCAGAATATGGAAAATAACTGTCTTCAAAAAGTGTTTGAGGATTTTACTGTTGAAGAAAAATATCAGTTATTTGCAGAAATTATGACAGAGGATATAGGACAGATGTTTGTTACGCCGAAAGACGTCGATGAAATTGTAGACAATCTAAGTACCATAATTGCAAATTCAATAAATAGATTATAAACATGCTGCATATAATGATTGTGTGGATAAAGGTTTTTACCATTATACTGCTAATCAATGCAAAATGTTGAGGTGATAGCGTGCAGCAGGGAATACATGTAAACGGATGGCGATTAAATGTAAAAGAAAAGACATTTCAGGTAATTGTGTCAGTACTGATTATAGTATTGAGTATATATATAGCAAGTAAATGCATTAATACAATTGTTAAAGACAAAGCAAAAGGAAATATTAATGAGGCTGCCGTGCAGACAGCCAATTTTCTTGTGGGAGAAATTATTGAAAATACAAGCATATTAACGCAGTATATGATATATATGGAGAATCATGGTGATTTGTCAGAAGAAATGAAGAAACAAATTTTAGAATCGGTAGTAACAGAGTATATAAATGGAAGTGAATATTCTTATGATACAAATGACCCGGGATATAAACAGGTTGTGCAGTTAATTTATGATAAAGTTAATGCAACTGAACAACCGGAAACGACGCAACTAGAAACCGTGGAAGAGACAACTACACAACCACAGACAAAAGTAGAAGAAGCGAAGAAAGAATTAGTTCCAATACCTAAAATGACAGGCACAAAATATACAAAGGATAATTTAGGCTCGTTTAAAAAAGTCATTGAAAGATTTTACACTGTTACAGCAGCTACTACAATAAGAGAAAGTGATATGCCACTTGATAAGGCGTTAAGCGAAAAATTTAAAATAAAAGGAAATAATAAAAAGCCTCAGATATTAATTTATCATACACATTCCATGGAGACATTTTCAAATAGTAATTCAGAGGATAAAAATACAACCATCATAGGTGTGGGAAACAGATTGGAAAAAGTATTATCAAAACAATTTGGATACAATGTAATCCACGATAAAACAACATATGATATTGTAAATGGCGTACTTGATAGAAATGAAGCCTATACCCAGTCTGAAAAAGGTGTAAAAAAGATATTAAAAGACAATCCTTCAATATCTTTGGTGTTGGATATACATAGGGATGGCGTAAATGACAATACCCATCTTGTGACAGAAATAAATGGAAAACCAACAGCTAAAATAATGTTTTTAAATGGAATGTCAAGATTTAAGGAAAGTGGAGATATAAGCTATTTGCATAATGATTATTTATTTGAAAATCTAGCACTTACGCTCCAGATGAAATTAGCTGCGGAAGCTTATTATCCTGATTTTACACGACGAAATTACATTAATGCATATGAATATAACCTTGGAGTGTGCAGACAGTGTATGCTTATTGAAATTGGCGCTCAGACAAATACATATCAGGAGGCCGTAAATGCAGCAGAACCTCTTGCTGTACTGATAGATAAAGTAATGCGGGGAGAATAAAGAATGGCATCTTCGATTTTTGTATAAAAATTGAAGATGCCATATAACTTAGCGTTATTTTATTTAGTTTTTTCCGCTGGAACCAAAACCACCTTCACCACGAACAGTATCATTTAATTCATCTGTTTCGATAAAGTTAGCTGTTAAAAATGGAGTGATGACCATTTGAGCAATTCTATCGCCGGGTTCTACAGTTTTTGCAGAATCACCATGATTATGAAGAGCAACAATAATTTCACCACGATAGTCAGCGTCAATAACACCTACTTTGTTTGCAGGAGCCAAACCTTGTTTGCAGGAAAGACCACTGCGGGCATAAATAAGTCCTGCATAACCTACAGGAATTTCAAGAGCGATACCTGTTGGAATGAAAACAGTATTTCCTGGAAGAATTGTTGCCGGTGTATCAAGGCATGCATACAAATCAGCTCCGGCAGCCCATTCAGAGCCGTATGTTGGAATGACTGCTGAATCTTTAAGTTTCTTAATATTAATATTTGCTGTCATAGTTAAATCCTTTCATAATGAATATTAAAAGTTAGTAATATATTCCGGTTTTTCCCATAATACAAGAGAGCCGGATTTCATTGATTCCTGAACTAATATATGTCTTTGATTAGCTGAACCTTTAAATACTAAAGATAAGTCTTTTTGAGCTTCGATAAATTCACCATCAACTAAAACATCTATGTAAGAAAGAAGTTCTTTAGTTTCAGGCCATTCATTAATCATTCGACCGAGTACATCTTTTTCAAAATCATATCCTGTAAAACACCAAATTGATTTTTCAGGATATACTTCACGAATCTTTCTCGCAAGAGGAAGAAGCCCCTGCTGATTTACGTGTTCTAAAGGTTCACCACCAAGAAACGTAATACCTTTGTAGAAATCAGGTTTAAGCAAATCTATTATATAATCAATTGTTTCCTGTGTAAAAGGTTTTCCAAAGTTAAAGTCCCAAGCTTCTTCGTTAAAACAACCGGGACATCTGTGAGTACAGCCACTAACAAACACGGAAACTCTTACTCCGGGACCGTTAGCAACATCATAACGCTTAATATCTGCGTAATTCATAAGCAACCTCCAAATTTATTGAAATAATACATTAAAATGGGCCTTCGCCAAATTAATTGCAAAGGCCCTGTAGGAAATATATGTTACTATAAATGTAAAACTCGTGCTTTAATTTCTTTTGTCTTACCAACATTCCAGAAGTTCTCACCTAAATAACCGCAAGTTCTTCTTGTTACATTCATCTTAGAATGATCTTTGTTGTGACACTGTGGGCATTCCCATTCGCCATCATCATTGATAATAATTTCTCCGTCATATCCGCATACATGACAATAATCTGATTTAGTGTTAAATTCAGCGTACTGTATGTTATCGTATATAAATTTAACTAATTCTTCAAGAGCTTCAAGGTTGTTACGCATGTTAGGTATTTCAACATATGAAATAGCACCACCTGAAGAAATAGACTGGAACTGACTTTCAAAAGTAAATTTGCTGAAAGCATCAATCTTTTCACGAACATCAACATGGTAAGAATTAGTATAATAACCCTTATCTGTAACATCCTTGATATCGCCAAATTTTTCTTTATCAATTCTTGCAAATCTATAACATAATGATTCAGCAGGTGTTCCGTATAAACCAAATGCAATACCTGTGTTTTCTTTCCATGAATCACAAGCAGCTCTTAAACGTTTCATAACACGCAATGCAAAATCAAGTCCCTTAGGGTCTGTATGGCTAACTCCTTTAACTAATTTAGTTACTTCATATAAACCAATGTAACCAAGAGAAATAGTTGAATAACCATCGTGTAATAATTTATCAATAGGTTCATTTTTACCAAGTCTTGCAATAGCACCATACTGCCAATGAATTGGGCTGACGTTAGAAAGTGTACCTTCTAATGCGTGATGTCTGCACATAAGTGCTTCAAAGCAAAGAGATAATCTCTCTTCAAGAAGTGGCCAGAATTTTTCTTCATCCTGTCCTGAAATAATACCAATCTGTGGAAGGTTAATACTTACAACACCCTGATTGAAACGACCTTCCCATTTGTAATTACCATTTTCATCTTTCCAAGGAGAAAGGAAAGAACGGCAACCCATACATGAGAATACCTGTCCTTCGTAATTTTCACGCATTTTCTTAGCTGAAATATAGTCAGGATACATTCTCTTAGAAGAACATTTAACAGCCATCTTAGTAATGTAGTCGTATTTGCCACCCTTTAAGCAGTTATGTTCATCTAAAACATATATAAGTTTAGGGAAAGCAGGAGTAACGTAAACACCCTGTTCATTTTTAATTCCCTCATAACGCTGTCTTAAAATCTCTTCAACAATCATTGCTACTTCATCTACATATTCATCATTTTCATCGATGTTTAAGAAAAGAGTAACAAATGGTGACTGACCGTTAGTTGTCATTAAAGTATTAATCTGATACTGGATTGTCTGAACACCTGACTTTAATTCATCATAAAGTCTGTCATTTACAAATGATTCTAATGTCTCAGGGTCAACCTTATCTCCATATTTTGAAAGATAATTTCTTGTATATTTTTCACGGCTTTTACGGAGATATTTTCCTAAATGCTTAATGTCTACAGACTGTCCACCGTACTGACTGCTTGCAACGCTTGCAATAATCTGAGTCATTACAGTACATGCAACCTGAAAACTCTTAGGACTTTCAATTAATTTTCCGTTGATAACAGTTCCGTTATCAAGCATATCTCCTATATTGATTAAGCAGCAGTTAAAAATAGGTTGCAAATAATAGTCTGAATCATGGAAATGAAGAATTCCTTCATCGTGAGCTTTAGAAATCTTTTCAGGAAGTAAAACTCTTCTTGTTAAATCCCTTGAAACTTCACCGGCAATTAAGTCACGCTGAGTTGATGCAACTACAGCGTTCTTATTTGAATTCTCTTCCATAACATCCTTATTAGTATTACCAATTAATGCAAGAATAGAATCATCAGTAGTATTGGCTTTTCTAACAAGTTCTCTTGTATAACGATAAATGATGTATGTTTTTGCAAGAACAAATTTCTTCTCTGCCATAAGCTTCTGTTCAATAATATCCTGAATATCTTCAACTGCCATCTCATCAAAACCACGGTTTTCAATAGAAGCTAATATATTATAAATCTGTTCCTCACTAATTCTTTCTTCCTGGTCGACTTCTGTGTTCGCCTTCTGAATAGCTGATACAATTTTGTTACGATCATAAGTAGCTCTATGACCGTCACGTTTAATAACACTTATCATTTTTTTCGTTCCTTCTTTCTTTTCATATATCATGTATACAGCATTAAAAATACGATAATAATGCTGTTCTATATTAAACACAATTAAATACATTGTGTTTTTAGGCAATAAAAAAGCGATGTGTTAAACTATGATAATCAAGTAAGGTG
>NZ_FR878163.1:0-121172 GCF_000434315.1 Eubacterium sp. CAG:156
CAAGTTAATCAATAACTAAGATTGATTTTTAATGAAATGCGGTTAATTCGATAGGATTGACCGCATTTTTTAGGCTCTTTTTTAGCATGAGGTAATCCAAAGAGTATAATCAGGTTGCGAATAACATCCACAGTTTGGTATTTTTTATTTTAAAAGGTAGACAATTTAAACTTCAAGTAATAAAATTAAAAAGATATACAAATATAATAAAGAAATAAGACTAAGTAAAATGGGAATAGTGAAAAACAAAAAGAAAGACAGAGGTAAGTTTGATGAAAATATATAATGGATATAAACGTTTACCAAGAAATTATACTCTTATGACAGATGAATATGAATTTACAATGGCGAACGGATATTATCAGAATGGAATGCAAAATCAGATTGCTGCATTTGATGTTTTCTTTAGAAAAGTGCCTAACAATGGCGGGTATGCTATTATGGCAGGATTAGATAAAGTAATAGAATACATTAAAGATTTCAGTTTTGGAGAACAGGAATTATCATATTTAGAAAGAAAAGGATATGGTAAGTCATTTGTAGAATATTTAAAAAAATTGAAATTCTCGGGTGATATATATGCAATACCTGATGGAACTCCTGTATTTCCAAATGAGCCTATAATAACGGTAAAAGCACCTATAATTGAAGCACAGATAATTGAAACTGCAATTTTATCTATGGTTAACGGAGCAATGGAACATGCAACAGGAGCAAGAAGAATAGTAGAAGCTACTCCTGATGATGTGACAATAATGGAATTTGGAGCTAGAAGAGCAGATGGTTGTGAAGCAGCAATAGATGCGTCAATATATGGAATTATGGCAGGATGTGATGGAACAAGTAATGATATTGCTGCGGATATGCTTAATATGAAAGGACTGGGAACTCAGGCACATAGTTGGATTGAGTCATATGACACTGAGTATGATGCATTTTTAGCATATGCAAAAGCTTATCCGGATAATTGCTTATTATTAGTTGATACAATTGATACTCTAAGAAGTGGCGTTCCAAATGCTATAAGAGTTGCAAAAGAGTATTTAGTTCCAAACGGTTATAGATTAAAAGGAATTAGAATTGACTCAGGAGATTTAGCTTATTTATCTAAGAAAGCAAGAAAAATGCTTGATGATGCAGGATTAGAAGATGCAGGAATATGCTTAAGCAATGGACTTACAGCTGAATCAATAGAATCATTAATTATACAGGGAGCAGAGTTCTCAAGTCTTGGTGTTGGCGATAACATTTCTAAACCTGAAGGAAGAATGGGATGCGTATATAAAGAAGTTGCATTAAAGAAAGATGGAAATTGGATTCCTAAAATAAAATTAAGTAATGATGTTTCAAAGACAATCAATCCTGATTTTAAAAAATTATATAGAGCATATGATAAAGAAACAGGATATGCAATTGCAGATATAATGGCAAGAAGAATAGAAAATGTATCAAGGGATAAAATAGTTATTGCTGATCCGGCCAATATATTAAAACATACTACAATTACTAATTTTAAATTAGAAAAATTACAAAAAACAATATTTAAAAATGGTGAATTAGTGTATGACGATCCGGAAATTTTAGAAAAACAGAAGTATTGTAATGAACAAATGAAAAAAATTTATCCTGAAGTAAAGAGAACAAAAATGCCACATGAGTATTATGTTGACGGAACTGAAGAATATGTGGAATTTAAAAATGTTTTGATTGATGAAACAAAGAAAATAGCTAAAAATAAAATATAAAACTTAAAAAGTTGAATAGAAACTAAACTTTTTGCTTAATTTTTATTCAATTTTTTAGTTTATATGCAATAAAAATCAGTTTTGCATTTAATTTATGCAATAAAAATTGAACATATCACGTTTAATTAGTAGATAATAGAGTATGAGATGATACTAATTACGGGGTGAATAAAAAGGGGATATAATAAGGTAATATTTATGCAAAGTGAAAATAATAAAATAGATGAAGGATTATTTGCAAAAATAGCAGATGGTGATAATGAATCTTTTGCACAATTATATTATGCATCGTATAAACAATTGTATGGGTTTTTATTATCGCTTACGAGAAACAAAGAAGATGCAGAAGATATGCTGCAAAATACATATATAAAAGTGCGTAATGGAAGTCATTTATACACAAAACAAGGTACACCTATGGGGTGGATGTGTCGTGTCGCAAAAAATGTATATCTCGACCACATAAGAAAATATGGAAAAATTACAAAAGTTGATTTTGATTTGGTGGAGAATTATGTGACAGATAATGAAAATAATGTTAGTGAACAACGAATTTTATTAGAACAGGCACTTGCGTCATTAAAAAAAGAAGAAAGAACGATTGTAATTATGTACATATATATGGGGATGAAACATAGAGAAATTGCTGAAATTACAGGATTACCGCTATCAACTGTATTATCTAAATATAACAGAGCATTAAAAAAAATGAAGAGTAAAATTGAAGCATAGGAGGCATATGATGAAAGAAAAGGATATAAAAGAAATTTTAGATGACAAATTTGAATCAATGGCTCCGGATTTAGTTAATAAAATTTGTGAAAATAAAATAGAAAAAATAAAAGACGAGTCTGAACTTTTTGGTAATGATGAGCCGTTATTTAGAAAGAATAATAAAGTTATATTTGGTGGTATTGTTACTGCTATGGTGGCGTGTATTATGATTGTTATAATGGTATTTTCTCCAAAACAGCAGTTTAAGGAGGAAAAATATGCTTTTTCCATAATTGTAGATGTTAATCCAAGTATTACGGTACAATTTAATAAGGAAGGATGCGTTGAAAAAATTGTAGCAGGAAACAAAGATGCAAAGTTAATTGTAAAAAAATTGAGAAACAAATTGAATGAAAAATCTAAATGCGAAGATGTAATGAATGGAATTATAAAAGAAATATCGAATGAAGGATATTTGAAAAAAAATAAGAATTCTATGCTTGTAACAGTTGTGTCAGATAATGCAAAGACAAGAAAAGAAGTACTAAATTCAGTTCAATATAATACTGAAAAATACGAAATTGATAAGGGAAAGAAATTTAAAACAATTTATCAGGATATAAAAGTAGATAAAAAGGTTGAAAAAGTTGCAAAGAAAAATAATGTTTCACTAGGAAAAGCTGCATTGTGTATAAAATTGGCAGAAGCAGGAAAGGAAGATTATAATAAACTATGTAGGAAAAGTATTAATACCCTGGCAGGAGAAGTTGAAAAAAAGGGTGTGGCAAATGACGATGATGAGCTAATATTGAATATAGAACCAGCAATAGTTGAAGAAGAGATTTCTGAACCTTTTACTGAAGAAGAAATCACAGAAACGATAAGTGAAACAGAAAGTCAGGAAACTACTTCTGAATATGAAAGTGAAGTAACGACAGAAGAAACCAGTGAAGTAGAAAATACACAGGAAATTGAAACTACACAAAGTCAGGAAATACAAACAACTCTTGAGAGCGAAACAAAACAAGGTGTAGTTAAGTAAATAGTTAGTTGATAACTTTACTCCCTTGAATAATGTCCATATCAGATAAATATTTATTGAGAGTATTTAAAACTAATTTTTTATTTCCGCTCCATAAAGGCTCTATTAATAAAGATTTTGGACCATCTCCGGTTAATCTATGAATAACAATGTTTGAAGGAATGTGCTCAAGACATTTGCCTATCAGGGAAACATATTCATCCATAGTGAAAACATGAAAAGGATTTCGCATATAAATATCTGCAAGAGTAGTGTTTTTTAATATGTGGAGTAATTGAAGCTTAATGCCTTGAATATGTAAGGAGCAAACATAATCAACTGATTGTAATATATCTTCCATAGATTCTCCGGGAAGTCCTAATATTAAATGTACTATAATATCTATATTAGCTTGATTGAGACGTGTTACAGCGTTATTAAAACAATCCAAATTATAACCGCGATTAATGAATTCTGCAGTTTTTTCGTGAATTGTTTGTAATCCAAGTTCAATCCAGACAGGTTTAATTGAATTTAATTCATTTAAAAGTGCAATTACTTCGTCAGGCAAACAGTCAGGTCGGGTCCCAATTGACAAAGCAACAATATCAGGATGATTTATTGCTTCTGTAAATATTTTTCTTAAATATTCAACAGAACCATATGTATTTGTAAATGATTGAAAATAGGCTATGTATTTACCTGATGATATTTTCTTTGAAACTTTTTCTTTTGCTTCCTCAATTTGGGCAGTTATTGAATATGAAGGATTGCTGGCAAAGTCACCTGAACCACCTTCACTACAAAAAATACAACCACCCGTACTAATATTACCATCTCTGTTAGGACATGAAAGGCCGGAACTTATAGACAATTTATATACTTTACATCCAAATTTATTTCTTAAATAAGCATTTAAAGAGTTGTAATACATTGCGGATACTCCTTTATAAATTAGTAAAATGATAAAAGTGACAATATTGAAATTGTCAGCATAAATAATAGTATAAAGTTTATGCCAGGGGCAAAAGGTTTAAGTCCACATAAGCTTGCTAATGAGTGGGTGAAAGACCTTTTTGATTCCAACATAAAGTTATAAACTATTATAATAAACACACTTTGTAGTTTTATGTTTTTGTTTTGACATAATAATATATCTTATCATAAAAAGTAGCAAAAATAAAATATACATACAGGTGAAATAAGATATAAAAATAACCAAAAAAGAAGACGTAATATTGGCTATATTTGTCCGTGGAAAAACAAGCTTAGTCATAGAAAAACAAAGGAAAAAATGATATAATTTTATATAAATAAAGGAGACGGATTTTAGAAAGGAGGAATTCATTATGGAATTTTATGAAAACAAAAAAGGAATGGTGATTTTCTTCGGATATTTAGCTGTTATGTGCTTTTTATTATGGTGTTTTATGATGGCAGTATAATTTGATTTCATAAGGTCAAAGTCACGTAAACGAAAAAACTCATCTTACATGAAGAGTAATGCATGTGAATATGCAAATAATCATGTAAGATGAGTTTTGTTGTTATATACAAAAAAGTCATGTGTATAACAAGAGAAAAGCGGAGCGAGTGGGATTCGAACCCACGTGCCCAAGTAAATGGACAAACTGATTTCGAGTCAGTCTCGTTATGGCCTCTTCGATACCGCTCCAAAAAGCAACAAGAAATTTATAACATATTTTAAAGAAGAATGCAACAAAACGGAAAAAGAAGAACACTATATATTTGAAGGGTAAAGTGTACACAACCTGGAAAACACTATTGTTTATTCAGGAATAAATTATGGAGAAAACAATATGAATTATGAAATCAATGATGTAGAAAAAGCAAAGGTGGGAAATAAGACTGCATTTGAAAATCTGTATTCAGCAGTATATAGAGATTTGTACAAATTTGCATTTTACACAATAGGAAACAGTGAACAGGCTAAAGATGCAGTAAGTGAAACATTTTTAGATGCTTATAAAGGAATTGGAAAACTAAAAAACACAGATAAATTTGATATTTGGATTATAAAAATATTATCAGGCAAATGTAAAAGACAAATGCGGGAAAAATATGATAAAGTAACAATTCAAAATCCTAAAGTTATCCAATTTGATGAATTAACAGGTGTTGAAGGAAAAACAGATAATAAAGAAGAAAAAATCGACTTGGAAATGGCTATGAGCATATTGAATAAAACAGACAGAATGATTGTGACTTTATGCATTATAGAAGGATATAAAAGTGAAGAAGTCGGAAAAATATTACATATTAAATCATCAACCATAAGATCTAAATTGAATAGAAGTTTAAACAAATTGAAAAAATATTTGGAGGATTAGGAATGGATAAGAAAGATTTTTTTGAGGATGTAAATAAAGAAAATAAAAAAATTGCAAGTTTTATAAAAGAAGAATCTGATAAAACAATAATTCCTGACAAAATGAACAGTGAAGAATTAAACGGATTATTAAACAAAAGTAATGAAAGAAAAAAACAGGGGAAAATACTTAAAATTGGAACAATTGCCGCATGCCTTGCGTTAATTGTTGGAGTATTTAATGTTACATACAATTATATAACTAACGATAATAATAGTGGAACGTTCAATGTAGTTGTAAATGAAAAGAATAATGAGAGCAAATCAGACAATAATGAAAGTTATTCGGATATATATGATAAACTTAAAAATTTACAAATTGCAAATAATGCAATTTACTATGGAATGAAAGAAAGAAACGGACTTAAAACTGCAAAATCTGAAAGTACTAATGTAGCAGATTCTTCAGCATCATCACAATCTAAATCTTACAATACAAATGTACAGACGCAAGGCGTAGATGAAGCAGATATCGTAAAGACGAATGGCAAGAATATATTTCTTCTTAATCAAAGCAAGAGTAAAGTTTTAATATGCAATGCTGATGGAGAAAATACTAAACAGGTTGGAGCAATAAACTTATCATCAGGAAAAAATAAAAATAAATATGAGTATCAGGAAATGTACGTTAATGATAATAGACTCGTAGTTTTTGCAAGTAAATATAGTTCTTCAACCGGAAAAATGGGATGTTATGATATAGCAATTTATTCGGGAAATACAGAAGTATTGATTTACGATATAACAGATATTGAAAATGCTAAATTAGCATCAACTTTGAAGATAGAAGGCAATTATAATTCTTCAAGATTAGTTGGAAATATTTTATATACTGTTACAAATAAACCGATAGACAATATTTCAATAGATAATTGCGTACCATATGTTCAAAATGAAAAAATGGCAGCTTCGGATATTTATATTCCTGAAAATAGTGATGGTAGTGATTATGTTATTGTTACATCAGTTAATATTTTAAAACCCGACAAAATAATGGGAACAAAGGCTATAGCTGTCGGAAATACTAATGTTTATATGAGTGAGGACAATTTGTATTTATGCATATCAAAAAGCAGTGAGGAAGATATTTCTGACACAAAGGAAGGAAAAAAAATTATAAGCAAAATAGATATAAAAGATAAAGATGTAAAAATAAGAAAGGAATATAAAAAATATCTTAAAAAAGCATATCCGGATATTAATTTTAATGAAGTATATGCAAAAGAAAAAGTTGTTTATGTACGTGAAAAAAGCAATACCGAAATAATAAAAATACAATGCAAAGATGGAAATTTGAAAATAATTGCAGATGGAGTTGTAGATGGAACAATAGATGACAATTTATCTGTTGATGAATATAAAGGGCATATTAGAATGGTTACAACCGTTAATGATTATAAAAATCTTGTTAGTAGAATTGTTGTTTATAATAAACAGGATGAAGTAATCGGATACGAAGACATATATAATGAAAAAGTTTTAGAAAATGATTTCTATAAAAATGATATGCACAATAATCTGTATGTTTTAGATTCAGGCATGAAAGTTGTTTCAAAAACAGAAGGATTAGCTGAAAATGAAGAAATTTATTCAGCAAGATTTATGGGCGATTATGGATATTTTGTTACATATAGAAATACAGACCCTCTTTTTGCAGTTGATTTTTCTGATATAGAAAATCCAAGTATTATTGGAAAATTAAAAATTTCCGGATACTCAGATTATTTGCATTTCTATGGAGAAGATAGTTTATTAGGATTAGGAATGAATACAGAAAATGAAAATAATCAGGAAATAAAACTTGATATGTATAATATTAAAAATGGAAAAGCTGAATTAGAATCCAGAAAGGTGATAAGTGGAACTGAATATTCAGAAGCGTTATATAATTATAAAGCGGTTATGGTATCTTATGAGAAAAATATAATCGGATTCATGGCTGAAGAATATAAAAATGGTAATATAGAAAATTATTATTATATATTTGGATATGATAAAGAAAATGAAAAATTTGTAAGAAGAGCAAAAATAAAAATGTCCGGAAATATATATTCTTCTAGAGGATTATATATAGACGATAATTTGTACGTTATTGGATTTGATGGAAATGTAATAGTTCTCGATATGGATAATTATAATGAATTGTTAAGATTTAAAATGAAATAAATAATTATCATCAATTGACGCTGATTGAATTTTGTTATAAAATAGTGCATTAGAATAAAAGCGTATTCAATTAAGGAGGAATCTGAACATGGGAATGACTATGACTCAGAAAATTCTTGCAGCACATGCGGGATTAGATAAAGTCGAAGCAGGACAGTTGATTGAAGCCAATTTAGATTTGGTTTTAGGTAATGATGTAACAGCTCCTGTAGCGATTGGCGAAATGAAAAAAATGAATGTTGATTGTGTGTTTTGCAAAGATAAAATTGCATTAGTACCAGATCATTTTACACCAAATAAAGATATTAAATCAGCAGAATTATATAAATGCGTTAAAGATTTTGCAGAAGAAAACGAAATTACTAATTACTTTGAAACAGGAAGAGTTGGAATTGAACATGCATTACTTCCTGAAAAAGGGTTAGTTGTTGCCGGAGACGTAGTTATTGGTGCAGATTCACATACATGTACATATGGAGCCCTTGGAGCTTTCTCAACAGGTGTAGGAAGTACTGATATGGCAGCAGGTATGGCTACAGGTCAGGCTTGGTTTAAAGTTCCATCAGCTATTAAATTTAATCTTACAGGTAAACCGGCTAAATGGGTAAGTGGAAAAGATATTATTTTACATATAATTGGTTTAATCGGTGTTGACGGTGCATTATACCGCTCAATGGAATTTGTTGGAGATGGAATTAAATACTTATCTATGGATGACAGATTCGCTATGACAAATATGGCAATCGAAGCAGGTGGAAAGAATGGTATTTTCCCTGTAGATGATTTGGCTATTCAGTATATGAAGGAACATTCTACTAAAGAATTTACAGTATATGAAGCAGATGAGGATGCTGAATATGATGAGGAATACACTATTGACTTAAGTAAATTAAGACCGACAGTTGCATTTCCACATCTTCCTGAAAATACAAGAACAATTGACGAAGTTGGCGAAGTTAAGATTGATCAGGTTGTTATTGGTTCATGTACAAACGGAAGAATTGAAGATATGAGAATTGCTGCCAAAGTATTAGAAGGCAGAGAAGTTAAAAAAGGTGTAAGAGCCATAATTTTCCCAGCAACTCAGGCAGTATATTTACAGGCAATTGAAGAAGGCTTAATTCAGACTTTCATTAAAGCCGGATGCGCAGTAAGCACACCAACATGTGGCCCTTGTCTTGGAGGACATATGGGTATTCTTGCAAAGGGAGAAAGAGCAATAGCTACAACAAACAGAAACTTTGTAGGACGTATGGGAGACCCTGAATCAGAAGTTTACCTTTCAAGCCCTGCAGTAGCAGCAGCAAGTGCAGTTACAGGTAAGATTTCAGGACCGGAAGAATTAGGACTATAGGAGGCAGAAATGGAAGCTAAAGGAAGAGTGTTTAAATACGGCGATAATGTTGATACAGATGTAATTATTCCAGCAAGATACTTAAATGTTCCTGATGCAAAGGAACTTGCAAAACATTGTATGGAAGATATAGATGTTGATTTTGTAAAAAATGTCAAAGAAGGCGATATTATAGTAGCTGATAAAAATTTTGGATGTGGTTCATCAAGAGAACATGCACCAATAGCAATTAAGGCATCGGGTGTAAGTTGTGTTATAGCTGAAACATTTGCCAGAATTTTTTATAGAAATGCAATAAATATTGGTTTACCAATTATTGAATGCCCGGAAGCTGCTAAAGGCATTGAGGCAGGAGACGTGGTAAGAGTTAATTTTGATACAGGTATGATTTACAATGAAACAAAAGGAACTGAATTTAAAGGTCAGGCATTCCCGGAGTTTATGCAGAAAATCATTAAAGCAGAAGGTTTAATAAACTATATAAATAACAAATAAGGTTATCAGTAGGAGGAAAAGATGGAAGTATTATACAGAAGTACCCGTGGACAAGGTGGAGAAGTAAAGGCATCACAGGCTATTTTAAAAGGATTAGCAGATGATGGAGGATTATTTGTACCTACAACTATTCCGAAGTTAGAAGTATCTGTAAATGAATTGTCAAAAATGACATATCAGGAAGTTGCATATGAAGTTATGAAATTATACTTTACAGACTTTACAGAGGAAGAATTAAAGAATTGTATTAATAAAGCATATGATTCTAAATTTGATACAGAAGAAATTGCTCCATTAGCAGAAGTTGATGGCGCATACTATTTGGAACTTTTCCATGGCGCAACAATAGCATTTAAGGATATGGCATTGTCAATACTTCCACATTTACTTACAACATCAGCTAAAAAGAATGATGTTAAAAATGAAATTGTTATTTTGACAGCTACATCAGGTGATACAGGTAAGGCTGCTTTGGCAGGATTTGCAGATGTTAAAGGAACAAGAATTGTAGTATTTTATCCACATGGTGGAGTAAGCCCTATTCAGGAAAAACAGATGGTTACACAGAAAGGTGATAACACATTTGTTGTAGCAATAAATGGAAACTTTGACCAGGCACAGAGTGGAGTTAAAGCTATATTTGGAAATAAAGAACTTGCAAAAGAAATGGATGAAAAAGGATTCCAGTTCTCATCAGCAAACTCAATTAATATTGGACGTCTTATCCCACAGGTTGCTTATTATGTATATGCATATGTAAAATTATTTGCAGAAGGAAAAGTTGCTAAGGATGAAAAAATTAATGTTGTAGTTCCAACAGGTAACTTTGGTAACATTTTAGCAGCTTACTATGCAAAGAATATGGGACTTCCGATTGATAAATTAGTATGTGCTTCAAATGATAATAAAGTACTTTATGATTTCTTTGAAACAGGATGCTATGATAGAAACAGAGAGTTTATTTTAACCAACTCACCATCTATGGATATTTTGATTTCAAGTAATCTTGAAAGATTAATTTATAAAATTGCTGAAAATGATTCAGAAAAGAATGCTGAATTAATGGCAGAACTAGCAAAAGACGGAAAATATACTATTACTGATTCAATGAGAAAGCAACTTGCTGATTTTTATGGAAATTATGCTACTGAAGCTGAAACAACAGAAGAAATTAAACGAGTATATGACAAGACAGGATATATTATGGACACTCATACTGCAGTTGCTTCATGTGTATATGGTAAGTACAAGAAAGATACAAATGATGATAAGGTAACTGTTATTGCAAGTACAGCAAGCCCATTCAAATTTACAAGAAGTGTTATGAATGCAATTAATCCTGCATATGATAAGCTTGGCGATTTTGAATTAGTTGATGAATTAAGCAAGATTGGAAATGTTAAAGTTCCAAATGCAATTGAAGAAATCAGAAACGCAGAAATCCGTCATAATAACTTATGCAATGTAGATGAAATGGAATCTGTTGTAAAGAAATTTTTAAATATGTAAAGAGAGCATAATTGTGTAAACATGTAGTGCACAAGAGTTTGTGAAGTATTATTTTATTTCTCAGATATATATTTAAAAATTTGAAATATGAAGTTAAATAATATAAATATATTGTAAGCGAAGGTAATACCGTAAATTACAAATACAAAGGTCTTTTTGTTGATGATGTTTAATGACAAAAAGACCTTTGTATCTATTTAAAAGGTAGAAAACTTTTGTAATATGGAGAGAATAAATGAACAATTTTTTTGGTATGCTTGCCCGAATGAAATATATAAACAGATGGGGGCTTATGCGAAATACAATTCAGGAAAATATAGCAGAACATAGTTTAGATGTGGCTGTTATTTCCCATGCTTTAGCTACTATAGGAAATATCTATTTTAATAAACAAAATGATGCAGAACACATAGCGGTTTTAGCGATGTTTCATGATACATCCGAAATTATTACGGGAGATTTGCCTACACCTATAAAATATTATGCACCTGAAATAAGAGATTCTTATAAAAAGGTAGAGGAAGTGGCTACTAATCAGCTTATAAATGAATTGCCGGAAGAAATGAGAAAGGTTTACAGAACTATCTTAAAAGAAGAACAAAATGAAGAGTGGAAATATGTAAAGGCTGCAGATAGATTATCAGCATATATAAAGTGCATAGAAGAGTCAAAAATGGGAAATACAGATTTTGTTAATGCACAAAATTCAATTAAAAAGAGTATAGACGAAATGAAGATGCCGGAGATTGCTTTTTTTATTGAAAAATTTCTTCCATCATACAGTATTACATTAGACGAGATAAATTAATTACCGGACAAGGCAGGAGTGTTAATGGGAAAATCACTATTTATAGCAGAAAAACCAAGTGTTGCTGCTGAATTTGCAAAAGCATTAAAAGAGAATACAAAACGTGGTGACGGATATTTAGAAAGTGAAAATGCTGTAGTAACATGGTGTGTGGGTCATTTGGTTACTATGAGCTATCCGGAATGTTACGATGAAAAATTGAAAAAATGGAATATTCAGGATTTGCCTTTTATTCCGGAAGGAGAATGGAAATATGAAGTAATTCCTGGAGTAAAAAAGCAGTTTAATATTGTAAAAGGTCTTTTGAACAGAGAAGATGTAGAGACGATATATGTTTGCACTGACTCAGGAAGAGAAGGAGAATATATATACAGACTGGTGGCTCAGGAAGCAGGAGTACATGATAAAGTACAAAAACGTGTATGGATTGACTCTCAGACTGAAGAAGAAATTTTAAGAGGAATTAGGGAAGCAAAAGATATATCTGAATATGATAATTTGTCTGACGCGGCTTATTTAAGAGCGAAGGAAGATTATTTAATGGGAATTAATTTCTCTAGATTATTAACTCTTAGATATGGAAATTCAATTGCAAGATTCTTAAATAAAAAATACACAGTAATTTCTGTAGGTCGGGTTATGACGTGCGTATTAGGAATGATATGCAATAGAGAACGGGAAATAAGAAATTTTGTAAAAACACCATTTTACAGAGTAAATGGTAAATTGCAGATTGAAGATTACAAAGTAGATGCAGAATGGAAGGCAGTTGAAAATACAAAATATTTTGAAACACCATTTTTATATAAGGAAAATGGTTTTAAAGAAAGAAAGACGGCAGAAGAATTAATTGAGGCAATAAATGTTTCACAGCCGGTCGAATTAATGGTTAAGTCAATTACTAAAAAAGATGAAAAAAAGCAACCTCCATTGTTATTTAATCTTGCAGAACTTCAGAATGATTGCTCTAGATTATTTAAGATAAATCCTGATGAAACATTGAATGTAGTTCAGGAACTATATGAAAAGAAACTGGTAACTTATCCAAGAACTGATGCACGAGTTTTATCTACTGCGGTATCAAAAGAGATTTATAAGAATATAAATGGATTAAGAGGATTTACTCCGGTAAAAGGATTTGCTGAAAATATTTTAAAAGCAGGTTCTTACAAAGGGTTAGAAAAAACTAAATATGTAGATGATAAGAAGATAACAGACCATTATGCAATAATTCCTACAGGACAGGGATTAAATGGCTTAAATAGTTTAAAACCGGTTGCACAGAAAGTATACGTGCTTATTGTAAGAAGATTTTTAAGTATTTTTTATCCGCCGGCTATATACAAAAAAGCATCATTGATAGGAAATGTTAAATCTGTTTTCAAAGATGGTAGTGAAACAATGGAACAATTTGGAAGCAATTTTAAAATATTAGTTCAGAAAGGTTATTTTGAAATTGCAGGCGTTCCGGGCGAAAAGAAAAGCTCAAAAGATAAGCAGGAAAATGATGCTGAAAATCAAGATGGCACTAATGATAGTGAAAATCAGGAGTTAACACTAGACAGCAAATTTTTTGAATTGTTGAAAAATATAAAGAAAAATGATAAAATTTCAATGGTAGGTCTGGATATTAAAGAAGGTGAAACAAAACCACCAAAAAGATATAATTCAGGTTCTTTAATTCTTGCAATGGAGAACGCAGGTCAGCTTATAGAGGACGAGGATTTAAGAGCTCAGATAAAAGGAAGTGGAATTGGTACAAGTGCTACCAGAGCTGGAATAATAACCAAACTACAAAAAAATGAATACATTAAGTTAAATAGTAAAACACAGATTGTGACACCAATGCAATTAGGAGAAATGGTTTATGGCGTAGTTTATATGTCAATAAGATCTCTTCTTAACCCTGAATTGACAGCAAGTTGGGAATTAGGTCTTACCAAGGTTGCAGAGGGTGAAATAACAGCTGATGAATATATGAAGAAATTAGATGATTTTATAAGAGGTAGAACAGATAATGTTCTAAGAATCAACAATGCTAATCAGATGGTGAATTACTATAATTATGTGGCACAATTTTACAGGAGGAACAAATAATGTGTGGAATAGTAGGATATGTGGGCAGTAAAGACTGCGCTGATGTATTAATAGACTCATTAAGTAAACTTGAGTATAGAGGATATGATTCAGCAGGAATAGCAGTATTTGAAAAAGGTGAAATATCTGTATGTAAGGCAAAAGGAGAATTAAAGAACCTTACAGAAAAAATGAAAAAAGAACATAAACCATATGGACATTGTGGTATTGGACATACAAGATGGGCAACACATGGTGAACCATCAGACATTAACTCTCATCCACATGGAAATAAGAGAGTATCAATTGTACACAATGGGATTATAGAAAATTATAAAGAAATTAAAGATTTCCTAATTGATAAAGGATATACATTTGTAAGTGAAACAGATACAGAAACAGTTGCAAAATTATTAGATTACTATTATGAAGGTGATCCTATAGATGCAATAATTAAGACATTAAAAGATGTTACAGGTGCATATGCATTGGGAATTATTTTTAAAGATTTTCCTGATACAATTTATGCAGTAAGAAAAGACAGCCCGTTAATTATTGGAAAAGGTGAAGAAGAAAACTTTATCGCCAGCGATGTACCTGCAATCTTAAAATATACAAGAAATTATTATCTTCTTGAATATGGTGAGATTGCAACAATTAAGTCAGATAGAATTGAATTTTGTGATTTTCATAAGCAGAATATTAAGAAAGAAATTCAGGTTTCAGAACTTGATATGGATGCAGCTGAAAAGGGTGGATATGAACATTTCATGTTAAAAGAAATACATGAACAGCCAACAGCAGTAAATACAACAATTGCACCAAGAATTGTGAATGGTATGCCTGATTTATCAGAATGTGGACTTACACCTGAAAAATTAAAATCATATCATAAGTTATTTATTGTTGCATGTGGTACAGCAATGCATGCAGGAATGGTTGGAAAGTATGTAATTGAAAAATTAGCAAGAACAGAAGTCACAGTTGATATTGCATCAGAATTTAGATATAGAGACCCTATAATTGGAAAAGATGATTTGATGGTTGTTGTATCACAGTCAGGTGAAACGGCAGATACTAAGGCAGCATTGCAGTTAGCACATGAAAGAGGCGCAGAAGTACTTTCAATTGTTAATGTTAAGGGCTCTTCAATTGCAAGAGAATCAGATATGGTTCTTTATACTCATGCAGGTCCTGAAATCTCAGTAGCATCAACAAAAGCTTTCTCAGTACAGATGTCTGTTATGTATTTAATAGCATTTGAAATGGCATATGCTAAAGGATGTATAGACGAAGCAGAGTGTAAGAGACTTACAGAAGAGTTAAAGAATATTCCTGAAGTTTTAGAAAAAACAATGCAGGCTGAGAGTAAATGTAAATATATTGCCAGCAAGTTAATAACAGCGTCAAGCTTATTATATATTGGTAGAGGGCTTGATTATGCACTTAGTATGGAAGGCTCACTTAAGTTGAAAGAGATTTCATACATTCATTCTGAAAGTTATGCTGCAGGCGAATTAAAACACGGAACAATTTCTCTTATTACAGATGGTATGCCGGTAATAGCAGTTGCTACACAGAGTCACTTACTTGAAAAAACAGTAAGCAATATTGTTGAAGTTAAATCAAGAGGGGCAATGACAATTACTGTTTGTAAGGAAGGAGAGCAGTTTGCAGAAGGTGTAAATGATTATATAGTAGAAGTACCTGAATTAGAAGATGTATTAATGCCAATGGTAACAGTTATTCCGTTACAGATGATAGCTTATTATACTTCTGTATTAAAAGGATTAAATGTAGATAAACCAAGAAATCTTGCAAAATCAGTTACAGTAGAATAAGATCATATCGAAAAACTGTTACTTATATTAGTAACAGTTTTTCTTTAAATAGTGAAAGAAAAATAATTCACAAAGAGAGGTGCTAGAATGTACAAAATAAAAGATTTATATGATTTAAACGAAACAATTGCAGCTAAATTATTTGATGGGGTAGAATATCCATGGGAAGTATTAGCTAATATAGGTGATTTTATAATTGAATTAGGTAAGACTTTGCCGAAAGATAAATTTGACCATCCACAGGAAGATATATGGATTGCTAAAGATGTAACAATAGCAAAAACAGCAACATTAAACGGACCATTGATAATTGATGAAGGTACAGAAGTAAGACCTGGGGCATTTATCCGTGGAAAAGTTATTGTTGGAAAAGATTGTGTTGTTGGTAATTCTACAGAATTAAAAAATGTTGTATTATTCAATACTGTTCAGGTCCCACACTATAATTATGTTGGAGATAGTATTTTAGGAACGCATTCGCATATGGGAGCCGGATCAATTACTTCAAATGTAAAATCAGACAAAACATTAGTTGTGGTTAAAGATGGAGAAGAAAAGATTGAAACAGGTTTAAAGAAATTTGGAGCAATGCTTGGAGATTACGTAGAAGTAGGATGTGGTTCAGTCCTAAATCCGGGAACAGTCATTGGAAGAAATGTAAATATCTATCCTTTATCAAGTGTTAGAGGCGTAGTTAAAGCCAATTCAATCTACAAAAAGCAGGGAGAAATAGTAGAAAAAAGATAAGGTAAAAAATAGATTGTTATACGACAATCTTCAAGTGGAAATGCAAATTATAATGTTAAAGTTTTGTGAAAATAATAAATAGTCAGTATTTTCCATTGATAAAAAGAATAATATATTCTATAATAATATTACAAACAACACAGTCATTGATTGTGTTTGTTTCCTTGGAATGCTCGTAGACTTGTATATTTTGAACCTACATTTATCGAGACGGGATTCCTATATCTTTGCATGGATGTCAGGCCTCATATATGCCGTCAGTACATAGTACAGGTGGCTAGCTAGTGGAAGGCAGAAGTGTGAATGCGGTTGCCCACCTGGCGCAAGCTAGGACTCAAAAGGCAAGGACGGCATTTCGAGTATAAATCAAAAGATAAGTTGGCACAGCATTTTTGCTGTGCCTTTCTTATGTAATAGTAAATTTAGATATAAAGCTGTAAGTCGTATTTGAAAGGCTGGGTGCAAAAAATGAAAAAGATAATTTTTGCTTTATCTACAATACTTATAGTTACTTTTTGTGCATATACAATTAAGTGTCAGGATGTACTTATAAAAATCAATCAGTTAAAAACATATGGTCAGGATATCATAGTTAATAAAATTATATATGATGATGAAAGCAAAGCAAATGAAGAAAAAAATCAGACTGAAAAAATTATAAATATGGAATTGAATAATGTAAGAATAGTTCTTATGAATAGTGATTTTAGTTCGATTTATCACAATAATATAGAAATAAAGAAAAAAGAAAAAATAAATATTAATTATGGAAAAGACTTTCAAAATTCAGAAATTGTAAATGAAGATAAAATAATTTCATGTGGGTCAGAATATTTTAATGGAAGTAGTATAATAAAGATTTCAAATAATAAGAAAAAAATTCATATTAACTCGATAAAAAGAAATGGAAAAATCAACGGTTACAAAGGAGATATATATTTATATAAGACAGAAAATGGAATTGTTGTAGTAAATGAAGTGGGAATTGAAGACTATGTAGCGGCTGTTGTATCAAGTGAATTAAATAACTCATATCCAAATGAAGCATTAAAAGCCCAGGCTGTTTGTGCAAGAACATATATTGCAAAAAGAATTAATAATGAAAAATATAAGGAATATAATGCTTTTGGAGATGATAGTACAGCGTATCAGGTATACAATATAGTTGAGCCTGATAATAAAATAAAAGATGCGGTAGCACAAACAAAAGGCGAAGTAGTTACTTATAATGATAATTTAATAAACACTTATTTCTTTTCTACATCATGTGGGTATACTACAGATTATAAAATTTGGGGAACAAAAAAACAAAAATATCTGGAAAGCGTTCATGTAAAACAAAATTTAGAAGAAGCAGAAACGCAGGCAGATTTTGATACTTATATAAAAAAGAAATCTAAAACGGATTTAGAAAATAAATATCCGTTCTATAGATGGAATGTAAAAATGTCTAAGTCTCATTTAAGATATGTTGTAAATAATTATATAGGATACGATATAGGAAAAATTAGCAAAATAGAAATTAATAATAGAGGTGCAGGAGGTATAGTTTCTAATATTACCGTGTACGGAAAAAATAAGCAGATTAGCATAAGCAACCAAATTAATATAAGAAAAGCACTTAATCCATATGGCTTAGGGATAAAGCTTAATGATGGTGATATAAGGAGTAATATGTCAATGCTTCCTAGTAGTTTTTTTTCAATTGAAAACATTTATAGGAATGGAAAATGGTGGGGGATTAAAATATATGGTGGAGGATTTGGACACGGTTGCGGAATGAGTCAGAATGGTTGCAAAGAACTTGCACTTTCCAGCTATAGTTACGAAGATATAATTGAATTTTTTTATAAAAAAACAGCAATTGCCGTTATTGGTTAATTGCTGTTTTTTTTGAAATTTCAGGATAAAAATAAACATTTATTTCTGCTCCGATAAATAAAATGTAAATACAAAAGTAAATCCAAAACATCATAATTATAACTGCGGTTAAGCTGCCATACATATATGTCATATTAGAAAAATTATCTACATAAATTGAAAATGCAAATGAAAACAAAATCCATCCAAGAGAACTGAATACAGCTCCAGGTAATATTTTCCTGAATTTAGCTAACTTTAAATTTGCAACCTTGAATATTATTAGAAAGAATAGTGTTAATATTATAAAAACTGCCGAGTAACTTGTTATTGTATATAAAACAGAAACATTTATCAAAGGCGGAACAATTGAAATTGCAAGTTTAAACAGTTTGTTTCCAAATACTAAAAGTACTAATGTGACAACCATGGCAATTACAAAGAAAACAGTATATATCATAGAGATAAATCGTGATATAAAATAGTTCCTTGATGAATGCACATTATAAATATTATATATACCAAACATAACAGATAATACACCTTTTGACGCAGACCATATAGCGACAATAGCTGTAATGGAAATAACAGTACCGGATACATTTGAATACATCTCGTTTATTATTTGAATAATAAGAGGCTTAACGCTATCAGGTAAATAAGAATTTGCAAAATTAACTATGTAGTCTTCAGTGATTGGAGTAAGCCCAATCATATTTAAAATCAACATAGCAAATGGAAAAATTGAAAGCATAATAAAGAAAGAGGCCTGAGCACTATATACACCAACCTTGTCTTTACCAATTGCATTAACAAAATCCATGATAGTGTTGATAAATTTATTTTCTATTTTTTTCATAAATATACCCTTTTCATTTTAAATAGAAGAAAATGATATTACTTCTAATAAATAATTATATTCTTTTTGTATTTAAATAATTCCTTTAGTAATTTAAGGAAAACATATTTATTATAACATTTTTTGTTTAATGAAACAAGAAAGACGAAAACTAATAATGAACAGAGTAACAACAGCAGAATGGTTATTGCTGCAAAATGAGTTAAATAATGCCTAATTAGCGTGTTGACACTAAATTTTATGTGTGTTAGAATTACTAAAGTTAAAGGCAATGATAGTGTAAGTAAAGTTGCAGTATTCTTTAAGAGAGAAAGATTCATCGGCTGAGAGATTTTTTAGGTTACGCTGCAATTTGAATTTCCCACTGGAGCTGCATTTGTAAACGGAATTTTCTTAGTAATGAATGACGTTTATGCGCGTTAAGCATATAGAGAGCTTGATTATTTTAATCAGGAACTAGGGTGGTACCGCGGATATTTCCGTCCCTTAATCAAGGGTACTTTTTTTATGCAAAAAAATATTTTAAACAGTATCCGAAAATAAGTGAAAGGAAAAATAAATAATGAAGGAAAAGTTAAAAGCAATCAGAGAAGAAGCTGTTTCTAAAATCTTAGAATCAGAAAACTTAGATAAGTTAAATGAAATTAGAGTTGCTTATTTAGGTAAAAAAGGTCAGTTAACAGAAGTACTTAAAGGAATGAAGGATGTTGCTCCTGAAGACAGACCTAAGGTTGGACAGATGGTAAATGAAACAAGAGCAGCCATCGAAGAAAAAATGGAAGAAGTTAAAAATAATTTAGCTGCTAAAGCAAGGGAAGCTAAATTAAAAGCAGAGGTAATTGATGTTACACTTCCTGCAAAGAAAAATAAGATTGGTCATTTACATCCAAATACAGTTGCATTAGAAGAATTAGAAAAGATTTTCGTAGGACTTGGATATGAAGTTGTTGAAGGTCCGGAAGTTGAATATGATTACTATAACTTTGAAGCTTTAAATATTCCGGCAAACCATCCGGCTAAAGATGAACAGGATACTTTCTACATAAACAGAAATATGGTTTTAAGAACTCAGACATCATCAGTTCAGGTGCATGTAATGGAAAATGAGAAACCTCCTATCAGAATTATTTCACCGGGAAGAGTTTTCCGTTCAGATGAAGTAGATGCAACACATTCACCATCTTTCCATCAGGTAGAAGGACTTGTAATAGATAAGAATGTTACATTTGCTGACTTAAAAGGAACATTACAGGAATTTGCAAAAGAATTATTTGGAGCAGATACAAAGGTTAAATTCAGACCTCATCATTTCCCATTCACAGAGCCAAGTGCTGAAATGGACGTTACATGCTTTAAATGTGGAGGAAAAGGATGCAGATTCTGTAAAGGTGAAGGATGGATTGAAATTTTAGGATGTGGTATGGTTCATCCTCATGTATTAGAAATGAGTGGAATTGATCCTGAAGAATATACTGGATTTGCTTTCGGCGTTGGTTTGGAAAGAATCGCATTATTAAAATATGAAATCGATGATATGAGATTGTTATATGAAAATGATGATCGTTTCTTATCACAGTTCTAATTTTGTTTATAGAGAAAGGAAGAATTAATCATGAATACACCATTATCTTGGATTAAAGCATATGTTGATGATTTGGATTGTACAGATCAGGAATATATGGATGCAATGACTTTGTCAGGTACAAAGGTAGAAGGATTTGAAAGATTAGATGCTGACCTTGATAAAATTGTTGTAGGTAAAATAGAAAAAATTGAAAAGCATCCTGATGCAGATAAACTTGTTGTCTGTCAGGTTAATGTTGGAAAAGAAACAGTACAGATTGTTACCGGAGCACAGAATGTATTTGAAGGTGCCATCGTACCAGTTGTTCTTGATGGAGGAAGAGTTGCCGGAGGACATGACGGCTCAAAGACTCCGGGTGGTATTAAAATCAAAAAAGGAAAACTTCGTGGAGTTGAAAGTTTTGGTATGATGTGTTCAATAGAAGAATTGGGCTCAACAAATGAAATGTACCCGGAAGCACCTGAAAATGGAATTTATATTTTCCCTGAAGGAACAGAGGTAGGAAGTGATGCAGTAGAAGCATTAGGATTACATGACAGTGTATTTGAATATGAAATTACATCTAACAGAGTTGACTGCTACAGTGTAATTGGTATTGCAAGAGAAGCTGCAGCAACATTTAGAAAACCATTCCATGCACCTGAAACTCATGCAGTTGGAACAGATGGAGATGTTAACGAATATATTAAAGTAGAAGTTAAAGATTCTGATTTATGCTCAAGATATTGTGCAAAAGTAGTTAAAAACGTAAAAATTGGACCATCACCTAAATGGATGCAGAGACGTTTAGCAGCTTGTGGAATCAGACCAATTAACAATCTTGTAGACATTACAAATTATGTTATGGAAGAATTTGGTCAGCCAATGCATGCTTACGATTTAGATACAATTGCAGGTAAACAGATTGTTGTAAGACGTGCAAATGATGGTGAAACATTTACAACACTTGATGGACAGGAAAGAAATCTTGATAGTGAAATGCTTATGATATGTGATGGAGAAAAAGCAATTGGATTAGCAGGAATCATGGGTGGAGAAAATTCAAAAATCACAGATGATGTTAAAGATATGGTATTTGAGGCAGCATGCTTTGATGGAACTAACATCCGTTTATCATCAAAACGTTTAGGCTTAAGAACAGATGCATCAGGAAAATTTGAAAAAGGATTAGACCCTAATAATGCTGAAGCAGCAATCAACAGAGCATGTCAGTTAATAGAAAAACTTGGAGCAGGTGAAGTTGTTGCCGGAATAGTAGATATCTATCCTGAAAAGAAAGAAGAAAATACAGTTAAATTTGAGCCTGAAAAAATTAACAAGTTATTAGGAACAGACTTATCAAAAGAGGAAATGTTAAGTTACTTCCCTGCATTAGAATTAAAATATGATGATAATACACAGTTAATTACAGTTCCTACATTTAGACAGGATTTATACAGAACATGTGATATTGCAGAAGAAATCGCAAGATTTTATGGATATGACAAGATTCCAATGACACTTCCGTCAGGAGAATCAACATCAGGTAAGATTCCACTTAAAGTACAGATTGAAAAAATTGCAAGTTCAGTTGCACGGTTCTGTGGATTCTCTCAGGCAATGACATATTCATTTGAAAGCAAGAAAGTATTTGATAAACTTTTATTACCTGAAGATTCAGAACTTAGAAATACAGTTTCTATAATGAATCCATTAGGTGAAGATTTTAGTGTAATGAGAACTACATCGTTAAATGGAATGCTTACATCACTTGCAACAAACTTCAATAGAAGAAATAAGAATGTTAAGTTATTTGAACTTGGAAATATTTATCTTCCAAAATCAATGCCTGTAACAGAACTTCCAGATGAAAGAATGCAGTTTACACTTGGATTTTATGGAGAAGGTGATTTCTTTACAATGAAAGGTGTTGTAGAAGAATTCTTTTCACAGGTTGGAATGGATAAAAAAGTAACATATGATGCTAAAGCAGGAAAGACATTTTTACATCCGGGACGTCAGGCAAATGTTATTTATAATGATACAGTTGTTGGTTATTTAGGAGAAGTTCATCCTGAAGTATTAGATAACTATAATATTAAAGACAGAGTATATGTTGCAGTAATTGATATGCCATATATCGTTGAAATGGCATCATTTGATACAAAATATAAAGGAATTGCTAAATATCCTGCTGTAACAAGAGATATTAGTATGGTAGTTCCAAAAGAAATACTTGTAGGTCAGATTGAAGAAGTAATAGAGAAATGTGCCGGAAAGAATCTTGAAAACTATCAGTTGTTTGATATTTATGAAGGAAATCAGATTGAAGAAGGATTTAAGTCAGTTGCATATAAGATTGTATTTAGAGCAAGTGACAGAACACTTGAAGAAGCTGATATCACAAAGGCAATGGACAAGATTCTTAAAGGATTACAGGAACTTGGTATTGAATTAAGAGGTTAAAGGACAAAAATGGATCATATAGAACTTTTTAATAAAATGATTGAGTATTATGAAGGCAATCCAAAGAGAATACAGCATTTTACAAAAGTATTTGAATATTGTAGACTCATTGGAACAATGGAAAATATTCCTGAAAAAGAGCAGTTCGCTTTAGAAACAACAGCTTTAGTTCATGATATTGGAATAAAAAAAGCAGAAGAAGTACATGGAAAAGGAAACTGTAGTGGAAAATTACAGGAAAAACTTGGACCTGAAATTGCTGAAAAAATGTTAAATGAATTAGGTTATCCTAAAGATGTCATTGAAAGAGTAAGTTATTTAGTTGCTCATCATCACACATATAATGATATATGTGACAGCGATTACCAGATTTTAGTTGAAGCAGATTTTTTAGTTAATATGTATGAAGACGGATTGCCGTCTCAGAATGTAAAGGCTGCTTATGAAGCTGTATTTAAGACAGAATCAGGCAAGCGTATATGCAGAACGATGTTTGGAATTAAATAATTTTAATTCATGCATTATTTGCAAAGTTCCAATAAAGAAAGGAACATTGTCTGTGCGGATGTATGTGAACAAAGTTTTTCATATATCTGTAGGATTAAATTAAACAGGGAAGGTTGGAATAAAATTTCAACCTTTCCTTTGTTGCTATAGTAGGAAACAAAATGAACGAAGTTCATTTTTTATAAATGTTTCCGACGAATAGCCGCTGACAGAAGGGCAGGGGCATTACATATTGCACAGGAGAATAAAATGAAATTTGTAATACAAAGAGTAAATCATGCATCAGTTAAGGTTGATGGAAATGTAGTAGGTAAAATAGATAAAGGCTATATGGTACTTATAGGTATATCTGAAAATGATACAAAGGAAATAGCAGATAAAATGATTAAGAAAATGATTGGCTTAAGAATTTTTGAAGATGAAAATGGAAAAACAAATATTAGTTTAAAAGATGTATCAGGTGAACTTTTACTTATTTCACAATTTACTTTGTATGCAGATTGTAAAAAAGGAAACAGACCTTCTTTTATCAATGCGGGAAAACCAGATATGGCAAATGAAATGTATGAATACATTATAGAACAATGCAAAAAAGAAATAAGCGTTGTTGAAAAAGGAATATTTGGCGCAGATATGAAAGTTAGTCTGGAAAATGATGGACCATTCACAATTGTTTTAGATAGTAAGGAAATTATAAAATAATGGAAAAAACAATGAATTTACATGATTTTTATTATGATTTACCACAGGAACTGATAGCTCAGGACCCACTTGAGGACAGAAGTAGTTCAAGACTTATGGTATTAAACAAAAACACAGGAAAAATACAACATCATATATTTAAAGATATTGTTAAATATTTGCATAAAGGAGATTGTCTTGTAATTAATAATACAAAAGTTATTCCTGCCAGACTTTTTGGAAGTAAAGTCGGAACAGATGCGAAGATTGAAGTATTATTATTAAAAAGAAAAGAAAATGATGTTTGGGAAACATTAGTTAAACCGGGTAAAAAATGCAAAGTTGGAACTGAAATTTCATTTGGTGAAGGACTTTTAGTTGGAAAGGTTATTGATGTTGTTGAAGAAGGTAACAGATTAATACAATTTAAATATGAAGGCATATTTGAAGAAATACTTGATAAGTTAGGACAGATGCCGCTTCCACCATATATTACACATCAGTTAAAAGATAAAAACAGATATCAGACAGTATATGCAAAGTATGAAGGTAGTGCCGCAGCGCCTACAGCAGGTCTTCATTTTACAAAAGAATTGTTAAATGAAATCAAAGAAAAGGGTGTTGAAATTGCAAATGTAACTCTTCATGTCGGACTAGGTACATTTAGACCTGTAAAAGTAGAAAATGTATTAGAACATCATATGCATTCCGAATTTTATGATGTAGAGGAAGAAGAGGCTAAAAAGATTAATGAATGCCGTAAAAATGGTGGACGAGTTATTGCTGTAGGAACAACAAGCTGTAGAACACTAGAATCTGTTACAGGTGAAGATGGCATTGTTAAGGCAGGAAATGGCTGGACAGAGATATTTATTTATCCGGGCTATAAATTTAAGGCAATTGACTGCCTTATAACTAATTTTCATCTTCCTGAATCAACACTTTTAATGCTTGTATCAGCACTTGCAGGAAGGGAAAATATTATGGCAGCTTATGAAGAAGCAGTAAAAGAAAAATATAGATTTTTCTCATTTGGAGATGCTATGTTTATAACAGATAATGAAACAGAAGAATAGACACATAAACTTATATGAGGATTAGTAATGACAGATGTTTATATAGTACAGAAATTAGAAAATAATAAAGATATTATTGTAAATGTGCCGGGTTCAAAAAGCATAACTAACAGAGCATTAATGTTAGCTGCATTGTCTGATGGAGAGTGTAACTTAGATGGGGTACTTTTTAGTGATGATTCCAGAGCATTTTTAGATTGCCTTGAAAAATTGGGATTTCAATTATTTATAGACGAAAATGAAAAAAGAGTAAAGGTTGTTGGAACATCAGGGAAAATACCAAATAGAAAAGCAACAATAGATGTAAGAAGCGCCGGAACTGCAGCCAGATTCCTAACGGTTATGCTTGCAGTTACAGGAGGAGAATATACTCTTAATTCTTCAGAACAAATGAAAAAAAGACCGATGGGTGAAATTATTGATTTGCTAAGAAATGCAGGAGTTAAGATTAGTTGTTTAGAAGAAGAAGGTCATTTTCCATTTATTATTTCTTCAAATGGTTTAGACAAGAAAGAAGTTTCGATTAACACAGATACAAGTAGTCAGTATGCAAGTGCATTATTAATGGCTGCTGTTATGACAGGTTTGAAAATAAAACTAACAGGAAAACGTGTTAACGGTGCATATATAAAAATTACCTTAAATATGCTTAAGCAATTTGGAATTAAATATGTTCAATTTGAAGAAAATAAATATAATATAGAAAAACAAAGGTTCAGATTAGAAAAATATCAGATAGAACCTGATATGTCAGGAGCATGTTATTTCTATGCAATGTCATTAATGATTAAGAAAAAAGTTTTGGTAAAAAATCTGCATTTAAATTCAATGCAGGGAGATATTAAATTTTTATATGCTTTGAAAAAAATGGGATGCCTTGTAAAAGATACTGATGAAGGGATTATAATTGATGGTTCAAATGTATCTGAATACAAAGGAATAGAAATTGATATGAATGATTTTTCTGATCAGGCATTGACAATGGCGTGTGTAGCTGCATTTGCAAAAAGTAAAACATTAATAAAAAATGTAGGACATATAAAAATGCAGGAGTGTGATAGAGTAAATGCCATAATAACTAATCTTAATTGTTTAGGAATAAAAGCAAGAGAAGAATTAGCGGATGGTAAAGTTAATATTTGCATTGAACCGGGAAAAGTCAACAGTGGAGAGATAGAAACTTTTAATGACCACAGAGTTGCTATGGCATTTACACTTATTGGGTTAGTTTGCGGAGGCATAACTATAAAAAATCCGATGTGCTGTAAAAAAACATTTGAAAATTACTTTGATATAATTGATTCGTTGTATTAAATAAAAAAGTGTAACAGTTATTTTTGTTAATTGTTACACTTTTTTGTTATATTTATTGTCTCTTTACTATGTCATATTTATGTCTTTCAAGCATTTCTACAGCTCTATCAGCTGAATCCTGGTCATAGAAAGAAATTTTAAGAACACCATCTTCAAATTCCCTATTATGAACAATTCCGATATTTTTAATGCTGACGCCACTTGTTGCAAGGATAGTTGCAATAGTAGCAATTGCACCTGATTCATCGATAATATTACAGTAAATTCTGTAACTTCTAGGTATGATAGAATTGTTATGTTCTTCAATGTTATCTCTGTAATCACGGCTTTCAGTAATAAGAGCATTGATGTCTGAGCCACGTTTGTTATCAAGGCTTGATTTAATATCTTTTAAATCATGAATATATTTGTCAAGCATAATGCTGATGTTTTTGGTGTTAGTCATACAAATCTGTTCCCACATTTCAGGTGAAGAACTGGCGATTCTTGTTATGTCTTTAAATCCTCCGGCAGCTAAAGTTTTCATATACTCTTCCTTTGAGTCGTTATGTTTTACTAAGTTAACAAGACTGGCTGCAATCAAATGAGGAAGATGACTAATTGCTGCAACAACTTTATCATGTTCTTCATAAGATATACGAATTGGAATTGCTCCAATCATTTTAACAATTTTAGTTAATTCATCTACATATTTTTGCTCGACTTTATTTGTAGGAGTAAGAGGGTAGTATGCATTTTCAACAAGTCGGTCATTAGCATTTTCATATCCTGTTTTCTCAGAACCGGCCATAGGATGTCCGCCGATAAAATGTTCTTCAAGACCAAGGGCATTTACAGCCTGATGAATATTTGTTTTTACACTACCAACATCTGTTATAATACAGTTATCATTTATAATTTTTTTTAAAATACTTAGGTATTCAACATTTTTTTCAACAGGAGTGCATAAGAAAATATAATCACATTGTGAAAATGTTGAATCAACCTTATCAGTTGCAATATTTGCAGTACCATCATTTAAAGCTAATGTTCTGGATGATTCACGTCTGTTATATACAATAATTGTTGATTCCGGTAAAACACGTCGAATAGCTTTTGCAATAGAACCACCAATTAATCCGATTCCAATAAATCCAAATGTTAGTTTTCTCATTTTTTAAGTCCTTTCTTCCCGTAAATTAATCTTCCAACTTTAACGCTTTAAAGTTTAGCACTTTAAAGCAAGATATTCAATATAAAATTTAAACTTTATGTATTAAATAAAAAATTATAAGAATTATTCAAGGCATTATAACCCATTTTATAGGAAAAAACAAATTTTTATTGTAACGTTTTTTAACATAGAGGAATGTTGTAAATCATATAATAATTTTGTAAAATAGATTGTATGATAGTGAACGGATTAATTAAATATTAAAAATGGTGAACGAAATTATTTTTTATAAATGTTTCAAGAAATAAGCCACCAACCACTGGAAGGGGCAATACATAATAATATTAGGAGGGTACAGCTATGAATGTGTATAAAACATCTCAGGTTAGAAATGTAGTTTTTTTAGGACACGGAGGCGCAGGTAAAACTACATTAGCAGAAGCAATGGCGTATGCAACAGGAGTGATAACCAGAATGGGCAGTGTCGATAATGGAAACACTATAAGCGATTATGACTCAGAAGAAATTAAGCGTAAGTTTTCTATTAATGCGGCAGTTATTCCAATAGAATGGAATGGATTAAAGATTAATATATTGGATGCTCCGGGTTATTTTGATTTTGTCGGACAGACAGAGGATGCCATGAGTGTGGCAGATGCAGCTGTAATAGTAGTAAATGGCAAAGTAGGATTAGAAGTAGGAACGATAAAGGCATGGGAAATATGTGAACGAAGAAAAATCCCAAGAATATTTTTTATTACAGGAATGGATGATCCTAATGCTAAATATATGGAAACCGTAAAGCAATTAAAGGAAACATTTGGTAAACAGATTGCTCCGTTTCATTTGCCAATAATTGAAGATGGCATTTTAACAGGATATGTAAATGTTGTTAAAATGGGTGGACGAAAATTTGTAGGTGATAATGGCGAATATGTGGAAAGAGATATACCGGATAATCTTGAAAGTGATTTGATTCCATGTAGAGAACAGCTTATGGAGGCTGTGGCGGAGTCAGACGAAGAACTTATGGATAAATATTTTAGTGGGGAAGAATTTTCAAATGAAGAAATATCAAAAGCACTTAGAAAAAGTGTAATAAGTTGTGATATAGTTCCTGTACAAATAGGAGCAGGTATTAACTGTAAAGGTGTAAATATGCTTTTACAGACATGCGAAAAATATTTCCCATCACCTGATAAGGCAGAGGTATTTAAGAAAGGAAAAAATCAGGATACAGGTGAGGATGTAATAGCTGATTTTGATGAAACTAAACCTGTAACGGCATATGTATTTAAAACAATAATGGATCCGTTTGTCGGTAAATATTCATTAGTAAAGGTAAGAACAGGTATACTTAAGGCATCAACTACAGTTTATAATCCGTCAAAAGGAATCGAGGAAAAATTAGGAAAACTTTATACTATATGTGGCAAAAATATTTCTGAAATAACCGAATTACACGCAGGAGATATAGGAGCGGTAGGCAAGCTTACAGGCACCAGAACAGGCGATACTTTAGCAACAAAGGAATGGCCGGTAGTTTATCACCCGACTACAATGTCTAAACCATATACATATAAACGATATAAGGCAGTAAAGAAAGGTGAAGAAGATAAATTAGCACAGGCATTGGTTAAGTTGTGTATAGAAGATTTGACACTTAAGACAGTAAGTGACGAAGAAAACAGACAACTTTTACTTTATGGTATAGGAGATCAGCAGTTAGATGTTGTAGCAAGTAAATTAAAGGAAAAATATAAAGTAGAAATTGAATTGTTAAAACCAAAATTTGCATTTAGAGAAACAATTAAAAAGAAAGTTCAGGCTCAGGGCAAACATAAAAAACAGTCAGGCGGACATGGACAGTATGGCGATGTAGTAATTGAATTTGAGCCATCAGGAGATTTATCAAGACCATATGTATTTGAAGAAAAGATATTTGGTGGTTCAGTTCCTAAAAATTATTTTCCTGCGGTCGAAAAAGGAATACAGGAAAGCGTTTTAAAGGGACCGCTTGCAGGATATCCTGTTGTTGGAATTAAGGCAACATTAATTGATGGTTCGTATCATCCTGTAGATTCGTCAGAAGTTGCATTTAAAGCAGCAACCATGATTGCATTTAAGAAAGGATTTATGGAAGCGATGCCTGTATTACTACAGCCAATGGCATTACTTACAGTTACAATACCTGATAAATTTACAGGAGATGTAATGGGAGATTTAAATAAGAGACATGGAAGAGTTGTTGGAATGACTCCTGATAAAAATAATATTCAAATTATAGAAGCAGAAATTCCTATGTCTGATTTGTATGGATATTCAACAAGCCTTAGAGCAATAACAGGTGGACTTGGTGAATTTGAATATGTATTGTCCAGATACGAGCAGGTACCGGTTGATGTACAGGAAAAAGAAGTGCGTGAAAGAAGTGAGGCTAATAATAAATAATTTTGCATGATTCTTGTGTAAAGTATTATGTTTGAAATTATAAAAACTAAATGATATGTTAAATGTAAGTGACTATAGGGTTATTTGCTTAAGCAAATAATCCTATAGTTTAATATTGTGGTAGGATTGTGAGAGCGCGTAGCACAGAACAATCCGTAGGCATCAAAAACTCAATATTATATTGTAAAAGAAAATAAAGTGAACACGACTCATTTAGTTTAACGTTTCTAACGATTAGTTGTTAAATAAAGAAAAATAAATTATAAAGGAGAGAATGAGATGGATATTAAAGAAATATTATCAAAAGTTGATCATACGTTATTAAGACCGGAGGCGACATGGAATCAGATAAAAAATATATGTGATGAGGGCATTAAATACAATACAGCTTCAGTATGCATACCTCCTAGCTTTGTAAAACAGGCTGCAGAATATGTTGATGGAAAAATTGCAATATGTACGGTAATTGGTTTCCCAAATGGATATAATACTACAGAAGTAAAATGCTATGAAGCACAAAGTGCCGTTAAAGATGGTGCTAGTGAAATTGATATGGTTATAAATATCGGATGGGTAAAAGAGGAAAAATGGGGAGAAATATTTAATGAGATTAACAAAGTAAAAGATTCATGTAATGGAAAATTACTTAAAGTTATTATTGAAACCTGTCTTTTAACAGATAAAGAAATAGAAAAAATGTCAGAAATAGTTTCTCTTTCAAAAGCAGATTATATAAAGACATCAACAGGATTTTCCACAGAAGGGGCAACTTTCCATTCGGTAAAATTATTTGCTGACAATGTATTCAACAATACTAAAATTAAAGCCGCAGGTGGAATCAGTAGCTTAGAAGATGCAGAAAAATTTATTGAATTAGGAGCAGACAGACTTGGAACAAGCAGAATTGTAAAAATAGCTAAAGAAAAAGAAGAAAATCAGTAGGGAATATCATATATCAGGGCTTATGAGCGACGTCTATATTCTATTGCAAAAATAACCATTTGTTGTATAATATAACAGTATGCGTGAAATTATGGGAAGGAATGATTTTGTGAGTAGAAAAGATAATTCAAAAGCTAAAAATTTAAAAAATATAATTACAACATTAATAGAGGTTATTATTGTTGCAGCTATTATTTTTGGCGGCCTGATGTATGTTCAGCATAGATTACAGTTAAGAGGAACTGCAAGTACACAAGGAAAAGGAATTGACAGTAAAGAAGAAACACAGGATGAAGAGCAGAATAGTGGGACAGGTAAATATAATCTTGTGGTCAATATAAAAAAGAATGCTCTCATTGTATACGAGACAGACAAGGATAATAATGAGGTTCCTACCTATGTCTTTCAGTGTTCCGTTGGAGATGGAATAAATGAAGGCAAGGGTAAGGTTCAGAAAAAATACACTTGGCTTGATATTAATAAATCATGGCATAAATATAACTCACAGATTTCTGAAAACAGTTGGATTCAGTCAGTTAATTATAGTGAAAAATATAGTTGGACTTTAAATAAAAAATCATATAACAGTTTAGGAGAAAAGCAAAAAGCAGGTTCATGTATTTTGCTTACTGCAAGAGATGCAAAATGGATATATGATAACTGTGGAACAGGAACTAAAGTTAAAATTGTAAAAGGTTCAAAGAAGGATGTATTACCTATGGAACCGCTTGCAAAGACTGAAACATATAAAAAATGTGGGTGGGATCCTACTGACACTGATGAAGCTAATCCTTATTTAAAGCTTGCTAACAGTACAATTGCTGTTGGTGATAAGGTTGTATATGTTGAAAAAGGTACAGATGTAAAATACCTTGAAAATATAATTGCAATTAATGCTAACGGACAGGATGTTACATCGAAATTAAAATACAATAAAATAGATTCAGGCACGCTTGGAAAAAATAAAGTTAAATTTACATATAAAAATAAAGCCGGAGAAAAATTTTCTCAGACAGTTGTATTTAAAGTAATTGATACGACCTGTCCTAAGGTAACATTATCAACATATAAATTTAAATATGAAGTTAAGAGTGCAAGCATAAAAGATTATCAGAAAGATAAAGTAAAAAAAGCAATAGAAGATTTAGTTAAGTCAAAAGCAAGTTGTGATGAAAGTGGAGTTACAATTAAAGCAGTGGCTTTTCCTAAAGATCAATTAGAAATTGGAGATAATTCCGTTAAAGTAATTGCTACTGATGAATCAGGTAATATTGGAAACTGTGAAGCAACAGTTGAATTAGTTATTAAGGAAACTAAATTAAATAAGAAACCAAAAGTACCTGAATCGACTAAGCATAAAAAAGAAGAAACTACTACAAAGAAGAGTAAAGAAGAAACAACGACAAAGAAAAAGTCTGAGGAAACAACAACACAGAATTCTAAGGAAACTACTTCTCAGACAAGTGATATGCAAACAACAGCAAATTTAGCTGAGTAAATAATAAAATGATTATAAATTATAATCTATAATCTAGGAGGAAAAATAATTATGTCTACAGCTTATAATCATAAGACAGTTGAAAAAAAATGGCAGAAATATTGGCAGGAAAATGAGACATTTAAAACGGATGTCTGGGATTTTAGCAAGCCAAAATATTATGCTCTTGATATGTTCCCATACCCATCAGGTGTAGGACTTCATGCAGGACATCCGGAAGGCTATACAGCTACAGATATTATGTCACGTATGAAAAGAATGCAGGGATACAATGTACTTCATCCAATGGGATATGACTCATTTGGACTTCCTGCAGAACAGTATGCGGTAACTACAGGTAATCATCCTGCAGAATTTACACAGAAGAATATTGCAACATTCTCAAAACAGTTAAGAGAGTTAGGATTTGATTATGATTGGTCTAAGATGATTGCAACATCTGATCCTAAGTTTTATAAATGGACACAGTGGATATTTAAAAAATTATATGAAGCAGGATATGCAAAACATATTGATATGCCTGTAAACTGGTGTGAAGAATTAGGAACAGTTCTTTCAAATGACGAAGTAATTGATGGAAAATCAGAACGTGGAGGATATCCTGTTGTTAGAAAGAATATGAAACAGTGGGTAATCGACCAGCCTGCATTTGCAGAAAAACTTTTGGAAGGCTTAGAAGAAATTGACTGGCCTGAATCAACAAAAGATATGCAGAGAAACTGGATTGGTAAGAGCACAGGTGTAGAAGTTGAATTTGAAATCGTAGACGGAGGAAAATTCTCTATTTTTACAACATGTATTGAGACAATATATGGTATCACATTTATGGTATTAGCACCGGATGGTGAAATTGTTAAGAGTCTTATGGACAGAGTGGAGAACAAGGAAGAAGTTGAGGCATATATTGCTGAAACAGCTAAGAAGAATGATTTTGACCGTACAGAATTAAATAAAACAAAATCAGGTTGCAGACTTGAAGGCATTTATTGTATCAATCCTGTAAATGGTAAGAAAGTGCCTTTATTTATTGGTGATTTCGTACTTGCAAGTTATGGTACAGGAGCTGTTATGGCAGTTCCAAGTCATGACCAGAGAGACTTTGAATATGCGATAGCACATAACATCGATATGATTCAGGTAATTGAAGGTGCAGATGTATCTGAGCATGCATTTGAAAAACAGGATTATCTTGGAAAAGGTTGCAAGCTTATTAATTCTGAAGAATTTACAGGCCTTACAGTTGAAGAAGCAAAAGTTGCAATTACAAAGAAATTAGTAGACATGGGAGTTGCAAAGGAAACAGTAAATTATCACTTCCGTGAATGGATTTTTGCAAGACAAAGATACTGGGGAGAACCTGTTCCTTGTGTATATAAAGAAGATGGAGAAATTTATTTCCTTCCTGACGAAGAACTTCCATTAATTCTTCCACCATTGGATGATTATAAAGGAAAGAATGGTAAAGCTCCTCTTGAAAATGCTGTTGAATGGAAGCAGTATGATAAAAATGGAATTAAGGGTGTGCGTGAAACAGCAACAATGCCCGGTTCAGCAGGATCTTCATGGTATTATATGAGATATATTGACCCTGATAATGATAAAGAATTTGCAAATCAGGAATTGTTAAAACACTGGATGCCTGTAGATTTATATGTAGGTGGTCCTGAACATGCTGTAGGTCATTTAATGTATTCACGTATTTGGAACAGATTTTTATATGACCAGGGTCTTTCACCTGTAAAAGAACCGTTTAAGAAGTTAGTTCATCAGGGAATGATTCTTGGCGAAAATGGTATTAAGATGGGTAAAAGATTCCCTGAATTTGTTGTAAATCCAAGTGATATTGTAGAGGAATATGGTGCTGACACATTAAGATTATATGAAATGTTCATGGGACCAATTGAAGTTTCAAAGCCATGGAATTCTGATGCAGTACAGGGAGCTTATCGTTTCATTAAGAGAGTATGGGCATTCTTTACTGATGAAGAGAAAATCGTAGATGAAAACGATAATACATTAACAAAGATTTATCATCAGACAGTTAAGAAAGTAACAAATGACTTTGAAGAGTTAGGATATAATACAGCTATTGCTCAGATGATGACATTTGTTAATGAAGTATACAAAGCAGGAAAATGTCCAAAAGAATATGCAGAAAACTTTATTAAAATGTTTTCATGTATATGTCCTCATGTAGGTGAAGAAATCTGGCAGATTTTAGGTCACAATGATACAATTGCATTTGAAAAATGGCCTGAATATGATGAGAGCAAGATGGTAGAAGATACAATTAAAGTTCCTGTACAGATAAATGGTAAAACAAAAGCAGTCGTAGAACTTCCGGCTGATGTTTCAAAAGATGATGCTATTTTAGCAGGAAAAGAAGCAATAGCAGACAAGCTTACAGGAAACGTTGTAAAAGAAATTTATGTTCCGGGACGAATCATTAACATAGTAATGAAATAATTGGGACAAAAAACACAATAAAATAATTTCTTGAAATAAAATAGAATTTATATTTCGGGAAATATAAAATGACGCAGGTAATGTTATCTGCGTCATTTTTATCTTGGGATTCTGCTAATCAGTTTGTATCCATTTTCCTTTAGCCATTTTCTTTGAACTCTGTAATTTGGTAATACATTTTCAACAATAGACCAAAAACGGGGAGAATGGTTCATTTCAATTCTATGACTTAGTTCATGAATAACAACATAATCAATTATGTCTTTAGAAGTAAGCATAAGTAGAGCATTAAAATTAAGATTGCCTTTGTTGCTGCAACTTCCCCATCTCGTTTTCTGTGTTCTAATTGAAATACGGTTATAGGAAACACCCATTATTTTTGCAAAATAAGAAACACGTGTTGGAATATAATCGGAAGCAGTAGATATTAAATTGTTTATTTCATCTTTTGTCAAATAATTATTTTCTAAATCAGCCTGATTGTTTTTTATTTTGCTTAAATGGGAATTAATCCAATCCTGTTTACTGTTAACAAATTTTAATACATCATCATTTCTCATGAAAAACGGAACTCTTACAATAAGCGTTCCGTCATGTTTTATTTCTAAACACATAGTTTTTCTTTTACTTTTAATTATTTTAATAGGATATTCGCTCATCTTTAAGGTACCTTTCATATCGTCAAAAGCATAGATAGTGTATGTAAATAATTTGAATTACATGCAAGTTATAGTATTTAAAACATCCATATTTAATTTACACGCAGATTACAGTATTCAAACTGTCCATATCTAATACATTTTTTACACAATCTAATACAATTTATACATAATCTAATAAATATATATATGTAATAAATATACTTATTAAAATGAGTAAAATCAAGAAGCTATCTTGCAATTTAAAATTCTATCAAATTATCAGGAAAAATCAGCTTTTCTTATTTTTACTCATTAGTTTTGTAAGGCGTTTAACCATTTCAATTCTTTGTTGTTCTTTTGGTGTCATTTTTTGCTTTAAAACATTAAGAATTGCATCAGTTTCTTCATTTGTAAAAGAGGCACCTTGCTTTGTCGCTTCATTAGATGCTTTTATGAAATAAGGAATCATTTGCTTTGCATCCATTTCACCTGTGTTCTCAACAATGTCTGTAAGAATCTTTAATTTTTCATTAGAAATACCTGATAAAACAGGATCATTCATCCATTCGTTATTGCTCATATAAAATCTCCATTCTGCTACAATAAATGCAGCACATAATAATTTTTAATCTGCATTACTATACGCTAAAAATTTATAAAATGTATTATGAAAGCAGATAAATTTTAAGTTAAAACATTTCTTTAAACATATCCATATATTCACCAAACATAGATTCTTTTGCCTCGTTATCCATTGAAAACATATCCATCATACCGATAAATGTTTCAAACATTTCCTGTTCATCAGTTGTAAGATAATCTTTTACAATGGGATATAAAGTAGAAAAATCAAGAGGCTTGTCACAATTCATGGCTTTATAATTTCCGTTTTTATCTTTAATCATGTATGAACCGGGGTTAATAGAAAATGAATTTTTTAATTCCTGAAATTTTATATATATTCCAAGAGATTTGCCCGTATCATAATCTATGTATGGGAGAACAGCCTTTAGAATCTGCAGATTTCTGTTAGTAAGCATGCTGTCATATAACGTTTGCTTCATATTTGCATTATCCATAAGGCTGACCTCCTTTTTAATTTAAATGCTTAATGCCATTAGTAATAAAAACAGATTTGTATCTTCTAAAAAATTAGTGGCAAGTGCATTTTTCAAAAGACATTCTAAATCATATTGATAATAATCTTTCGAATCAATTAACAGCCGCAACCATTTCCAAAGAAGCCACCGTTATTATTTCCGCATGCACAAAGAAGTACTAAAATCCAAAGAATGCTCTGGCAACCACAGCCATCGTTTCCTCCACAACCGCATCCGTTATTTCCACCACAGCAGAATAAAAGGATAAGAATTAAAAATAAAGTATTGTTTCCTCCTTCACAACCGCATCCACATCCGCAGTTTGTTGCTGCTAAATCACTCATATTTGTTTCCCCTAAAATATTGTTTACACTAAATAATATGTAATGAACTTAAAATTGTTTACAAAAAAATAAACTTTAAAAGAAAAAAACATATATTAAAGTATAGACAACATAAGAACTTTTATATGCCTGCTTATTACATATCATATTTTTATTGGAAAGTTGAAATGAATACAGTTAGAAAATTATTGAAAATAGATTGTATAGAAGAAAAGGGAATTATCGGGAAGGATATTGTTGTAGCTATACTTGACACAGGAATGGCAGAACATCCTGATTTGAAGGGAAAAATTATATTATTTAAGGATTTTATTGGAGACAGGGAAAAATGTTATGATGATAATGGACACGGAACTCACGTTGCAGGGATAATAGCCGGAGAATCTAAGGATAGATTATATGGAAGAATGAATATAAATGGAATTGCAAAAAGGTCTCAGCTAGTTGTTTTAAAGGTTCTTAATGCAAAGGGAATAGGCATAGAAGATAAAGTTATAGATGGTATTAAGTGGATAATAGATAATTATGAAAAATATAATATAAAAATAGTAAATATATCCTTTGGAACAATTCATAATAATTGCTCAGAAATGCGCTTGGTTAAATATGTAGAAATACTATGGCAGTTAGGATTAGTTGTGGTTGCAGCTGCAGGTAATAATGGTCCTGATATAGGCAGTATAACTGTGCCCGGTGTGAGTAAAAAAATTATTACTGTTGGTGTAGTAGAGGATGGGAAAAAAGTAAATGTAAATGGGAGATACACATCGAATTATTCTGGAAGAGGTCCAACATGTGAATGTATTCAAAAGCCTGATTTGATAGCTTATGGTAATAATATTGTAAGCTGCAACAATAATTATAAATTGAAAAAATATACAGTAAAAAGTGGAACATCGATGGCAACACCTGTTGTTACAGGATGTGCTGCATTGTTGCTATCTAAATATCCTGAATTAAAAAATATAGATGTGAAAAGAAAGATGATAGAATCATGCAAGGATGTTAATTTGCCGGCTAATATTCAGGGCGCAGGAGTTATAAATCCTGTAGAATTATTGGGTGTTAAATGATGATTGTTATATTTGCTTTTATATATTTATGATGATTAAACTATAATACGCATCAAATATTTTGCCGGTTATAGATTTTTAAATCAAGTCTTTAAAAGTGTAAAGTGTTAAAATGTTTAGTTTACAAAGATGGTTCAATGAAGTATAATTTAACACGAGTATATTTCTAGGAGGAAGTAAGATGGCAAAAATTAAGATGACAACTCCATTAGTTGAAATGGATGGAGATGAAATGACAAGAATTCTTTGGAAATTAATCAAGGATGAGTTATTAGAACCTTTCGTAGAGTTAAAGACAGAGTACTATGATTTAGGCCTTGAGTACAGAAATGAAACAAATGACCAGGTTACATTTGATTCAGCAGAAGCTACAAAGAAGTATGGGGTAGCTGTTAAGTGTGCAACAATCACACCTAATGCAGCAAGAATGACAGAATATAATTTAAAAGAAATGTGGAAGAGTCCAAATGGAACAATTCGTGCAATTCTTGATGGAACAGTATTTAGAGCTCCAATTATTGTTAAAGGAATTGAACCATACGTTAAGAATTGGACAAAGCCAATTACAATAGCAAGACATGCATATGGTGATGTATATAAGGGAAGCGAAATGAAGATTCCGGGACCTGGAAAGGCTGAAATTGTATACACAAATGAAGCAGGAGAAGAAACAAGAGAATTAATTCATGAATTTAAGGGTGCAGGAATTGTACAGGGTATGCATAACCTTAACGATTCAATTGAAAGTTTTGCAAGAAGCTGCTTCAATTTTGCATTAGATACAAAGCAGGACTTATGGTTTGCAACAAAAGATACTATTTCTAAGAAGTATGACCATACATTCAAGGATATTTTTGCTGATATTTATGAAGCTGAATATAAAGAAAAATTTGAAGAAGCAGGAATTGAGTATTTCTATACATTAATCGATGATGCAGTAGCAAGAGTTATGCGTTCAGAGGGCGGATATATTTGGGCTTGTAAGAACTATGATGGCGACGTTATGTCAGATATGGTTGCAACAGCATTCGGTTCATTATCAATGATGACATCAGTACTTGCTTCACCAAATGGTTACTATGAATATGAAGCTGCTCATGGTACAGTTCAGAGACATTATTATAAGCACTTAAAGGGTGAAGAAACTTCAACAAATCCAATTGCAACTATTTTTGCATGGTCAGGTGCTTTAAGAAAACGTGGTGAGTTAGATAATATCCCTGAATTAATGGAATTTGCTGATAAGCTTGAAAAGGCATGTATTGATACAATTGAAGATGGAGAAATGACAGGAGATTTATATATTATTTCTACATTAGAGAATAAAAAGAAATTAAATACACAGGATTTCATTTTAGCAATAAGAAGACACTTAGAAGCATTACTTTAATTTTGATGTATATAATTATCGATTTAAAATATAAGATGAACATTTTATATTTTGAATATAAAAAATTTATTTAAGGAGAAAGTATAATGAGAAAATTAGGAAAAATGATTACTTTACTTGCAGCTACAACTATTATGGCTGTAGGAATGATTACAACAGCGTTTGCGGCTGATGCAATTACACCGACAGAATTTTATTATGGCACAGAAGCAATGACAGCTCCACAGACATTTAGCTATAATAATAGCAATTTTATTAATGGAAAGTATTATCAGGGTGTTGTTGTACCTGTAAATGTTACTAAGGCGGGAAGCTTAAAAGTTGTAACAACAGCTACAAGTGTAGTAAAGGATATTAATATTGAAGTATATTCTGATGCAGCATGTACTAACAGAATGGAATATTTAACAGATTTGAAGGTTGGTTCAACAACAGTTGAAGATTATGTTTCATTTTCAAATGCGGGAACATATTACATAAAATTTGATTCATATTGCTATAACGGTGAAGATGTTTATACAAATACATTCACAGTACAGACAGGATTCTATACACTTGATGCAAAAGTAATCAAGGATGGTGAGACAATTACATATTATAGAAACTCAGGCGAAGATAAGTATGTTTTTAATTATACAGCTACAAAGACAGGAAAAGTTACAGTAACACTTCCTTATTCTATGGGCAGTTATGTAACATTTGTTGATTCAGGTAAGACTGTATGTGAAAAAAAATGGGTATCTGATTTGACAAGTGACAGTCAGGCATCTTTTGCAGTAAAGAAGGGTAAAACTTATAAATTTGAGGTTACTTCTAATGGAACATCATATGGTAAAGAACAGAGCTTTTCTTTAAAGGAGACAGCTGTTAAGGCTAAAAGCAGAGCTAAGAGAGCTAAAGCAGTAAATATAAAAAAAGGAAAAACAGTAAAGGGAATTGTTACAGCAGGAGATAAGAAAGCAAATTGGTATAAATTTACAGTAAAGAAAAAGAAACCTGTTACAATAACTCTTGACGGTAATGTAGAAAATAATCTCAAATTTACTATTTACAATAAAAAAGGTAAAAAGATTGATAGCACATCATATTATGGATACAAGAGAGATTTAAAACTTACATATAGTACAACTTACGGAAAGGCTAATGCAGGAACATACTATATTAAGATTGAAAAAGCAAATGCAAACAGCAATGGAGTTTATTCTATAAAGTGGAAGTAAATTTATTTGAATATGGAATAGACAATTTTTATTATTAAAATTAAAACATAAAATTATAGCACTTGGCTCATAATGTGGGTCAAGTGTTTTTATGCGTTATAATAAATATTTATTCCCAATGCCAATAGACTAATAAAATATTAGTGTATTGGTATTAGGAACAAATCAGAAAAAAAGAAAGGATAGTGTGTAAAAAATGAAAGAAAATTTAAAGAAATTATTTCAGTATTACAAACCGTATAAACATGTATTCTTTATAGATATGTTTTTCGCATTTTTAGCATCAATTATAGCGCTTGTAATTCCGTTAGTAGTTAGATATGTGACTTCAACAGTAGTATATTTACCGGCTAAAGATGTTTTTAGACAACTTATAGTTATAGCAGTAGTTGTAACAATATTAATTGCAATACAGGCATATTCTAATTTTTATATTTCAAATTATGGACATGTTATGGGAGCAAAAATTGAATATGACATGAGAGCAGAAATATTTGCACATTATCAGAAATTATCTTTTTCATTTTATGATGACCAGAAGGTAGGACAGCTTATGTCAAGGGTAACATCAGATTTATTTGACATAACAGAGTTACTTCATCACGGACCGGAAAATTTGACAATTTCTTTTATAAAAATAATAGGGGCTCTTATTATTCTTTGTACAATAAGTCCACAACTTACAATTGCAGCATTTATTCTGGTACCGTTTATGATTTGTTATGCTTACTTTTTTAATAAAAAAATGAAAAAAGCATTTAAGAAAAACAGAGTAAAAATAGCAGCAATCAATGAAAAAATTGAAGATAATTTATCAGGAATACGTGTTGTTAAATCATTTGCAAATGAAGAACTTGAAAATGAAAAATTCCAAATTGGAAATCAGGAATTTTTAGAAGCTAAAAAAGATAATTACAAATATATGGGTGGTTACAATTCGGGATTAACTGCATTTACTACAATGATTAATCTGATTGTAATAATCGTAGGTGGATTTTGTATAACAAGAGGAATTGTAAATGTAACAGACATGATTACATTTTTACTTTATATAAATATATTTACGGATCCAATTAAGACTCTGATTGATTTTACTGAACAGTTTCAAAATGGGTATTCAGGTTTTGAAAGATTTTTGGAAATATTGGAAATTGAACCGGATATTAAAGATAATGCTGATGCAATTGAATTAAATGATGTAAAAGGAAATATTAAATTTAATGACGTTTCATTTAAGTATAATGACACAGCACATAGAGTATTAAAGCATATTAATTTGGAAATTCCACAAGGACAGTATGTAGCTTTAGTTGGTTCATCAGGTGCCGGAAAAACCACTTTGTGTAATTTAATACCGAGATTTTACGATGTTACAAAAGGTGAAATTACAATTGATGATACTGATATTAGAAAAATAAAATTAGAGAATCTTAGAAATAATATTGGAATTGTGCAACAGGATGTGTATTTGTTTGCGGGAACAGTGTATGACAATATACGTTACGGAAAGAAAAATGCAACGAAAGAAGAAGTTATAGAGGCTGCAAAAAATGCAAATGCCCATGAATTTATTATGTCACTTCCTAATGGATATGAAACTGATATAGGGCAAAGAGGAATTAAATTGTCAGGTGGACAGAAACAACGATTATCAATTGCAAGAGTATTTCTTAAAAATCCGCCTATTTTGATTTTTGATGAAGCAACATCAGCTCTTGATAATGAAAGTGAAAAAGTAGTTCAGGAATCTTTAGAAAAGCTTGCAAAAAACAGAACAACATTAGTTATTGCACATAGATTAACAACAATCAGAAATGCAGAAAAGATTCTTGTTCTTTCTGAAAATGGAATAGAAGAGCAGGGAACACATGATGAGCTTATAAATAAACATGGAATATATTATGATTTATATAATGTAAATAATTAGTAGAAAATAAATACAAATGCCGCCATCCGTATAGCAGGTGGTTTATAGTCCGAAAACAATAATATGCTGCGTGATTGTTTTCGGACAGACTAAAGTCCATAAACAAAAAATCAGGGTGGGTTTAAACCATCCTGATTTTTATTTAAAGGACCTATTGCTTATTTATTTTTTTGTCTACTATATTATAAATTGTACTAATTACAAAACATAATATTCCACAGACAAAAAAGCTTAAAGCATGTCCGATAGTGTTATCATATGTAATATCTAATAAAATTAGTTTTGCAATGCTTACTAAAGAAAGTACAAGCCCGTAAATACGAAGCGATTTGAAAGAAAAACAAAATCCTAACACAATACATAATATTGCAAACAAAAAGGCAAAAATGCTAATTAAGTAATTTGGTGAATTGAATGAATTTAAAATTATAACCATTAGAATAGTGAATTTAATTCCAACATATATACCAAAAGTAATTTTTTCTTTCTTTAAATAATTCTGTGAATTTATCAAAAATAGTACTAGAGTCACTAGTATGGCAATGATATGTAATGCAGGACTATTTAGTTTGATAATAAAACGTAATCCACAAATCATTAAAAATAAATTTACAATATCAGTTGTAATATTTGTACTTTTTTCATTCTTTCCTGATATCCAGTTTTTAGAGAATGGCGTGAACTTTGCCACAATATTAACTAAACATATAATAATAAAGCTTGTAAAATCCTTAGCTATATGTGTAGAAAATAAAGGAGCAATTATATTGCTAAAATCATTTATCGTAATAAAGATGAACATACAGTATAATAATATTTTTATTTTATTACTATAATCTTTTGTATATTTCATTAAGAATGAAAATAGACATAAAAGTGAAATACTAATGAGTAATCTTGAAACATTATTAGTAGAACTGTTTAGTACGAAAAATATAAAATACACAATACTGAATATCTTATATATATATTGCTTGTAAAAATAACCGTATACAGCAAATGGGATAATAAATATTGATAAATAAAAATAATTATAAATAAAATTCCCGCTGTTATCAAAAGCAATTTGTACCATACTAATTATCGGAACAAGCATCATGGCAGTTTGAAGAAGTATAATATTAAATTTGTTTTCATCTTTAAATTTTAATTCAATTCCAATAAGAATTAAGAGTGCTACGGCTATATTAAAGAATTCATTGAAACTAAAACAATATAAGGTCGTTAAAGCAATATAATAAAACATATTTGTAATACTGAATACAGCAGAAAAATTGTTATCTACTTTCATTTTAACAAACCCGGTAATAATAATAGAGGATATAAAAAGTAGTAGGATGCAGTAAGACAAAATAATCACTGTGCTATTTCCTGCATAAAGTTTATAGTCAGGCATTGTAGCATTAAAAGTGAATAAGCATATTATATTGAATATATTGCAAATTGAATTTTTGTGATATTCATCTTGAATATTAGTGTAATAAAATATTGATTCTGTTACTACAAAAAATGCAGAGAGAAAAAGCAATTTGTTCCAATCGCCTGAAGCGTGACAAAAATAAGTGCCAAATAAAATGGAAATTGTAATACCTGCCTGACCAATAATTGCAAAAATATATGATTTTGTTTTAGATAATACACAAACAAATAATGCCCATACAAATATAAATAAATATAATGTTATTTCGTTAATAATTTTAAAATACATGTTACTCAGCAACAATGAAATGAATATTGCCCCTGTGCCACATCCACTAATTGAAATATAAAGCTTGTTATGTGAATCTTTTTTTAGAAGAAAAATTCCGGCTATCATAAGTGCAAAACTGAAAATATATAAAATTAAAATTTTTGCAGTATCAGATAACATTGGCAATACTAAAGTGGCAAATAAAATTAAACTGATAAAAATTAATACAGAGGCAAAAATTCCCATTAAAGATTTGCCCATGAGTAATTCAAAATTATTGAAATTTTTAGTTGAATTTTTTCTAACACCATTGTCAATGCTAGTGCCTGTAGTAGAAGTGACAGGTGAATAAGGATGAACCTGACCCTTAGAATAATAAGGCTGTGGTGCAGAACTGTGCCCGGCAGAATAATAAGGTTGTGGATTAACCGGAGGTTTGTCCGCAGAATATGTATTATTATGTTCGGTTTCATTCTCAACAGATAATTTTAAAAGATTTAACTGGTTGTTAAGATAGTCTAATTCTTTTGTTAAGTATTCAATTTTATTTTCGATTATAGCTTTGTCTATGTTTCCTTTATTGTTAGAATACTTTTCAATTAAATCATTTAGTTCTAATCTGGTTTTAATTAGCTTTTCTTCATATTGTAAAATATCGTGCATAAATACCCCTTTTATATACAGAAATAATAAAAAAATAATTTCTGTATGTATACATTATTTTTGAATAAATAATATGCCCGCTACTAAAATACGCATTGTATATTTTGTAGAGAGCATATTGTAAACATTTGTTAATTAAATTGACTGTTATTCAATTACAGTACCAATTTTTCCTCTGATTGCATCTTTAGCTTTAGCAAGGTTAGAAATGATAGCCTTTCTTCCCTTCTTTGCTAATACGAAATTGAGAGATGCATCAATCTTAGGAAGAGAAGTGATAGGATCAAAGTATCCTTTATCAATTAAATCTTCAGCTTCTTTTGTAGTTAAAGTACCGAGTTCTTTAACTTCTCCGTCTACATCAATTGTAAGATTATCACTTGATGTAAGAATCATAAGAGCATCAGCATCTAACATGTCTGCAAGTTTAGCTGCTGTATAATCTTTTTCAATAACAGCACTGGCACCTTTTAATCCTGTACGCTGTTCAAGAACAGGAATTCCACCGCCACCTGCTGCGATAACTAACTGATGAGCATCAACTAAAGCCTTGATTGCATCAATTTCATAAATATCAATTGGCTTAGGACTTGCAATGATTCTTCTGTAGCCTTCATCGCCTTCTTCGTATTCAACGTAGTTACCTTTTTTCTTCTCATTTTCAGCTTCTTCCTTAGTCATAAGACGTCCGATAACTTTAGAAGGAGCGTTAAATGCTCTGTCAAAAGGATCAACTCTTACCTGAGTAATAATAGTACTTACAGGTTTATATAATCCTCTTGAAAGTAACTCTGAACGAATTGCATTCTGTAAATCGAATCCAATATATCCCTGACTCATTGCACTACAGATTGACATAGGTGCAACAGTTCTGTCAGGATCAAGTCTTGAAAATTCAGTCATTGCAGTCTGAATCATTCCGACCTGAGGACCATTACTGTGAGTAATAACAACATCATATTTTTCTTCTACCAAATCTGCAATAGCTTTTGCAGCAAGTTTTACACGTTCCTGTTGTTTAGGAAATGATTCACTAAAAGCATTTCTTCCTAAAGCAACTACAATTTTTTTGTTAGCCATAAGTAGTCTCCTTTACTGATATCAGGATAAAACCTGATGTAATTTGAGGTCCGTTGAGACCAAAATCTTATAAATATTTTAACTTATAATAAGGAAAAATACAATAAATAAACCGTTTATTCGTCAAGTAAATCGGATAATTCTTCCCATTGAGCCATTAGCTTGTCGAGAGTTTCGCTAATTTTATCCTGTTCTTTACTGATTTCGTTTAATTTAGCTGAGTTTTTAGCAATTTCAGGGTCAGCTAAAAGTTCATCTAATTCATTTAAACGCTCTTCATTAGTTTTTATCTTTTCTTCAACTTTTAAAATATCATTTTTCAATTTTCTAATCCTTGCCTGTTCGGCTTTCCTTTCTAAATAATTTTGCTTATTAGTAGAAGTAGAAGGAGTATTAGAAGAAGTTTGCTCTTCTTTTGGAGCATATATTGCTGTAAGTTCGTCCTTCTTTTCTTCGTAATAGTCATAATTTCCAATATAATTTACAATTGCTTTATTTGTTAATTCAATGATACGTGTGGCAGTTTGATTAATAAAATATCTGTCATGAGATACATAAAAAATTGTGCCGGTATAATTGTTTAATGCGTTTTCAAGAATTTCTTTTGAAACCATATCAAGATGGTTAGTAGGTTCATCTAATATAATGAAATTAGCTTCTGAAAGCATTAATTTTGCTAAAGAAAGACGACCTTTTTCTCCACCACTTAAATCTCCTATGCGTTTAAATACATCATCACCTGTAAACATAAAAGCGGCTAACACATTTCTGATTTTTGTGTTTGTAAGATTAGGATAAGAATCGCTCACTTCATCAAACAAAGTATTTGAATCATTTAATGTATGATGTTCCTGATCATAATATCCGATATTAACGTTTGTTCCGAGAGTAAAAGAGCCGCTATCTGCAGCAATTAGTCCGTTTATAATTTTTAAAATTGTAGTTTTTCCGGTTCCGTTATCACCGATAAGAGCAACACGTTCACCTCTCTTAATTTCAAAAGAAATATCGGAAAATAATGATTTGTTATCAAATGACTTTGCTAAATTTGAAACACTTAAAACATCATTGCCACTCGTACAGTTTGGTTCAAGTCTAAGAGTCATGGCATTTTCATATGTATCAGGATTATCGATTACTTCCATTTTACTTAAAGCTTTTTCACGACTTTCAGCACGCTTATAAAACTTTTCCTGTTTATATGAGCGAAGCTTGGCAATGACTTCTTCCTGATGCTTTATTTCAGCCTGTTGTTTGATATAGAGTTTAATTGCTGCTTCTCTAAGTTCTTTCTTTTTAACAGCGTAAGCTGAATAGTTGCCATCGTAAACATGGCAGTGTGTATTTTCTATTTCAACAATCTTAGTTACAATCTTATCTAAGAAATAACGGTCGTGGGCAACGATTACAACAGCTCCGTTATAGTTAGACAAATAAGTTTCCAGCCATTTGATAGAATTTAAATCAAGATGGTTTGTAGGTTCATCCAATAAAATAATATCCGGTTTTTGAATTAAAAGTTTACATAGTGCAACACGGGTTTTTTGACCTCCGGATAAAGTTGAAATTTTTTTATTAAAATCACTGTCTTCAAAACCGAGTCCACGAAGAGTACCATCAACCTCACTTTTGTATGCGTATCCGTTTAACAATTCAAACTGATGATGTAGATTCGTGTAACTGTTAACTATATCATCATAGTTGTCGCATCCATTTGCCATTAAGGATTCATATTCCCTTAATTTATTTTCCATATCTATAATATTTTGCTTTACGGAACGTACTTCTTCATATATAGAATTGTCTGTATCTAAATTCTGATATTGGGCAAGATAACCAACAGACTTGTCCTTTCCGATAATTACATCCCCTGAATCGGATGAAAGTTCATTCATTATTATTTTTAATATAGTAGACTTTCCGGCTCCATTATTGCCTACAATGGCAGCTTTTTCATGGTCATTTACAAAAAAACTGCAATCGTCAAGAATAACTTCTTCACCATAAGCCTTGCTTATATGATTGCATGATAAAATCATAGGAATCCTCCTGTGTTTGTAGTGTTTTTATATAATCAGCAAAAATAGGCTGATACCACGTAAGATTATAAAACGAAAAGCTAAAACAATCAATGAAATACTGTAAAAGAACAGTGTCAAAAAGAATGATAAATATTTGACAATGTTTGCCCTAAAACATATAATTGAAGTGGTTAAATAACGAAGGAGAACGGAAATGAGAAAAATATCCAAGGCGGTAATCACAAGATTGCCAAGATACTATAGATATTTAGATGAATTAATACAGCAGGATGTCGAAAGAGTTTCGTCTAAAGAATTAAGTGACATGATGAATGTTACGGCCTCTCAGATACGACAGGATTTGAATAATTTTGGTGGGTTTGGACAACAGGGGTACGGATATAATGTTAAATATCTGTATGATGAAATCGGAAAATTATTAGGACTTGATGTGACGCATAAGATGATAATTGTAGGTGCAGGAAATCTTGGACAGGCAATTGCAAACTATGGAAATTTTAGAAACAGAGGTTTTGAAATTACGGCTTTATTTGACAAAAATAAAGATTTAATTGGTAAAAAGACAGTGAATGGGACTGAAATCAGAGACATTTCTACTATAATAGATTATGTGAAAAATGAAAATATTGAGATTGTGGCATTGGCACTTCCTAAAGGACCGGCAACAGATATTGCTGAAAAATTAGTCGAATGTGGAGTGAAGGCATTTTGGAATTTTGCTCACACTGATTTAGGATTTAGCGATGACATAATAGTTGAGAATGTTCATTTATCAGAAAGCTTAATGAAACTTACATATAGAATATCAGAAAAAGCAAATAAAAATAAATAAGAGGTGAAGTACTATGGAAAGAATAATTTCTGGTACGGATATGAAAAAGGTTGATGAATATACAATTAATGAAGTTGGAATCCCAAGTTTAGTATTAATGGAAAGAGCAGCAAAGAGTGTTGCTGATTTAATTGAAGAAACAACAGATAAAAACAGTGAGGTAATTGCTATTGCCGGAACTGGTAATAATGGTGCCGACGGCGTTGCAGTTTGCAGGATGTTATACATAGATGGATATAACACCTGCATTTATATTATGGGAAACATAGATAAGGCAACACAGGAATGCAAAACACAGATTGAGATAGCACAGAAAGTTGGAATTGAAATCAAAGATGCTTCAAGACTGACAAGAGATGAAATGGATAAGAAACACGTAATTGTTGATTCAATATTTGGAGTCGGATTATCAAGAAATGTAGATGGCGATTACAAAAAGTTAATTGAAGCAATAAATCAAAGCAAGGCTAAAGTTTATGCTGTAGACATTCCATCAGGCCTGAACGCAGATACAGGAAAAGTGATGGGTGTGGCTGTTAAAGCGGATTATACTGTATGCTTTGGAGAACTTAAACTTGGAGCAGTTCTTTATCCGGGAGCAGATTATTGTGGAAAACTATCATTTGATAATATAGGTTTTCCGGATGTTTCCTATAAGAAGTGTGAAACAGTTTATAAATACCACACAAGCGATGATTTAAAACTAATTCCGAAACGACCGAATTATTCTAATAAAGGTACATATGGAAAACTTCTTGTTATAGCAGGTAATAAAGATATAACAGGGGCAGCGTTTTTATGTGCAAAGGCAGCGTTTAGGACAGGAGCCGGACTGGTAAGAATATTTACTGCAAAGGAAAATCGTGAAGTAATACAAAAACTATTACCTGAAGCAATGGTAAATGTATATGATACAGATGATTTTGACAAAAAGGCTTTAGATGCCTGTATAGAATGGGCAAATGTTATTGCAATTGGTCCGGGAATTGGAACAGGTGGAATACAAAAAAATATGGTTGAAGCAGTTCTTGAAAGCAGAAAGAACACGGTAATAGATGCAGATGGAATTAATGTTATTTCACAAAATGTTAAACTAAAAAAAATGCTTCATAAGAATGTAATATTGACACCGCATTTAGGCGAAATGGCCAGATTTGAAAATAAAACGATAGATGAAATAAAGGACAATCTTGTAAAAAGTGCTTTCAATATTAATTATATGTACAATGCAAATGGAATTCTAAAAGATGCAAGAAGCGTTGCTGTTACGCAAGATGATATATACATAAATATGACAGGAAATAGTGGCATGGCGACTGCAGGCTCGGGAGATGTGCTTACTGGAATTGTTGCAGGATTGTTGGCTATTGGGTGCAATGTAGAAAACGCTACAACGCTTGCACCATACATTCATGGAATTGCCGGAGATTTGGTAGCAACAAAGATGCCTAAAGCCTCTATAATGGCTACTGATATAATTGAGGAAATAAAAAATATTATGCCTCAGTAAATAATTGTGACACAATAATGATAAAGTTTCATTTAAAACTGTACATAATAGAGATAATTTGAAATTGTAATGTAATAAAAAACGATAAAGATATAAATTCAAATAATTTATAAACGTGGAGAAGAAGAAAATGAAAAGAGAAATATGTGAAGAAGAATATTTTAGGGGCTATGCAGAAATCAATCTGGATGCAATATACAAAAATGTATATGAGATGAAAACAAGACTTAATAAAAATACAGGAGTTGTTCTTGTAATAAAAACAGATGGGTATGGGCATGGAGCAGTGCCTATAGCTAAAGCACTTGATGATTTGTGCTATGGATATGCAGTTGCAACTCCATATGAAGGCAATAATTTAAGAAATCATGGACTTAATAAACCTACATTTTTATTAGGTTATGCGGATGAATCATCGTACGATATGATTATAGAAAAAGAATTAATTCCAGCAATTTTTTCTTTAGAAATGGCAACAAAATTATCAAAGCACGCACAAAAACTTGGCAAAGAAGTAAAGATTAATATTGCTGTTGACACGGGAATGAGCAGAATTGGTTATATTCCGGGAAGTGATGCAGTAAAAGAAATTGTTGAAATAAACAAACTTCCTTTTATAAAAATAGAATCTATATTTACACATTTTGCAAAAGCAGACTATGTTGACAAGTCATTTGCTGACAAGCAGTTTGATGAGTTTGTAAATTTTGTTGATGAAGTAGAAAAAAATGGAGTTAAGATTCCGATACATCAGTGTGCAAATAGTGCAGCAATGATGGAAATGCCAAAGACTTCATTATCATTGTCAAGAGCAGGAATTTCAATGTACGGATTGTATCCATCAGATGAAATGAGCCGTGAAAATATGAAACTATATCCTGCATTATCTCTTCACAGTCATGTAGTTTACGTAAAAACAATTAAAAAAGGAAGAGGAATAAGTTACGGACAGACTTATATAGCACCTCATGATATGAAAATTGCTACAATTCCACTTGGATATGGGGACGGATATCAGAGAAATCTTAGCAATAAAGGATATGTACTCATTAATGGCAGAAAAGTAAATATTGTGGGTAGAGTATGCATGGATCAATTTATGGTTGATGTTACGGGAATGGATGTTAAAGAAGGAGATAAGGTAACTCTTATTGGAAAAGAAGGAGACGAAGAAATAACAGTTGATGAATTAGCAGCATTAGCAGGAACCTTCAATTATGAATTTGTATGTGACTTAAGCAAACGTATTCCAAGAGTTTATGTTAAAGATGACAAAATAGTTGGAACAAAAGATTACTTTGATGACAGATATGACGTTGATCTGTAAAATAATTAAATTTTTCCAAAAATGAATACACATTTTGAAAAGTGGAATAATATAATTGTGTTAACACAATCTATTTTTTGGAGTGTGGATATGGTTATTAGACGTGGTGATATTTATTACGCTGACTTAAGACCTGTAATTGGGTCAGAACAGGGTGGAATAAGACCTGTGCTTATTATTCAGAATGATACAGGAAATAAACACAGCCCGACTGTTATTATTGCAGCAATTACGTCAAAGATGAATAAGGCGAAACTGCCAACTCATGTTGAGGTTGATTCGCATAAGTATAATATAATAAAAGATTCAGTTATTTTATTAGAACAGTTAAGAACGATAGATAAAAAAAGATTGAAGGATAAGGTATGTCATTTAGATGATGAAATCTTAAGTGCAGTCAATGAGGCATTAGCTATAAGTTTAGAACTCAATACATAATTTGCAAAAGTTGACTAATAATAGATAAAATGATATATTTTTATAGTGTGTGTTTTGATTAAGACACAATGAAAATCAGGATTAAATCCTGTTATAAGTTATAAATACGGAAGAGAGGATATATAAATGTCAGGACATTCAAAATTTGCTAATATTAAGCATAAAAAAGAAAAAAATGACGCAGCAAAAGGAAAGATGTTTACCATCATTGGTAAAGAAATTGCAGTTGCAGTAAAGGAAGGCGGAGCTGATCCGGATAATAACAGTAAGCTTCGTGATGTTATTGCTAAGGCTAAGGCTAACAATATGCCTAACGATACAATTGAACGTGGAATTAAGAAGGCTGCAGGTAACGTTAATGCAGTTAATTATGAATCAGTTACATACGAAGGATATGGTCCTAACGGAACAGCTATTATCGTTGATGCGTTAACAGATAATAAAAACAGGACAGCAGCTAATGTCAGAAATGCATTTACTAAGGGTGGCGGAAACGTTGGAACTCAGGGATGTGTATCTTTTATGTTCGATAAAAAAGGTCAGATTATAATTGACAAAGAAGAATGTGATATGGAAGCAGATGAGTTAATGATGATTGCACTTGATGCAGGTGCAGAAGATTTCTCAGATGAAGAAGAATGCTATGAAGTTCTTACTCAGCCTGAAGAATTTAGTGCAGTAAGAGAAGCATTAGAAGCAGCTGGTGTTAAGATGACAGAAGCAGAAGTTACAATGATTCCACAGAATTATGTAACACTTACTGACGAAGAATCTATTAAGAAGATGAATAGAATTATCGACTTATTAGATGAAGATGATGACGTACAGGAAGTTTTCCACAATTGGGATGAATAAATAAAAGGAAAAATATGAATACAGTACTGTTTGATTTAGACGGAACGCTTTTACCGATGAATATGGATGATTTTATGGATACATATTTTAAGGCGTTAGAGTCAAGATTTGAAACGTTAGGATTTGATCCTGAGAAGATTAAAAAATGTTTATGGGCCGGAACAAAAGCCATGGTTGCTAACGAAGGCTACATAACAAATGAAGAATGTTTTTGGAATGTTTTTGAAAAATATTTTTCGGACGACGGGAAAAAATTAGAACGTAGAAAAAGAATTAAGATAGAAAGAGAAATGACTAAGTTTTACAAGAGTGATTTTCAGGTGGCAAGATTTAATACAAGACCTGACAGTCTTGCTAATGAATGTGTTGATTTACTTAAAAGTAAAGGATATCAGATTGTTGTAGCAACTAATCCTTTATATCCGCAGGTTGCAACATATGAAAGACTTAGTTGGGCAGGATTTGAACCGGATGAATTTTTGCATGTTACTACATATGAGAATTCGTGCTTTAGCAAACCTAATCTGAGTTACTACAGACATTTGCTAAAGACATTAGATAAGGATGCTGAAGATTGTCTGATGGTTGGTAATGATGTAGATGAAGACATGTGTGCATTAGAAATTGGCATGGATGTATTTTTACTTAATGAATGTCTAATCAACAGTAAGAAAAAAGATATTTCTCAATATAAAAAAGGAAATTGGAAAGTGTTTAGGGAATATATAGACACTCTTCCGAATATTTAATGAAGACAAAGGGGGCTTCAATAGAGGCTCCCTATATGTATGTATAAATTAATTTTTGTTTTTGGGAGAAAATTATGAAGGATAAAATAATTAATCCGTTGTTGTTACTTCTTACAGCAATAATTTGGGGAAGTGGATTTGTAGCACAGAGTGTTGGAATGAATTTTGTTCAGCCATTTACATTTAACTTTTCCCGATGTATTGTCGGAGGCATATTTTTAGCCATATATATTATGGTTATGGGTAAAGGAAGTAAGAAATCAAAAAAGAGTACGGAAGCAGTATTTATTGGAGGATTGTGTTGTGGATTATGCCTTTTTGGCGGGATGACATTTCAACAGATAGGAATTCAATATACTGAGGTCGGAAAAGCAGGTTTTCTCACAGCAATGTACATAGTGTTAGTACCTGTATTGTCAACTATGTTTTTAAGAAAGAAAACAGGAATACATATTTGGCTTGGAGTTGTATTAGCAGTTGTAGGAATTTATTTGTTGTCGATTTCTTCTGACTCATTTACAATTGCCAAAGGCGATATATATGAAATTATATGTGCATTAATGTTTGCCCTTCATATTTTGGTAATTGATTATTTCAATACAAAAGCAGATCCGGTAAAAATATCATGTGTTCAGTTTTTTGTATGTGGCATTTTAAGTGGTGTGTTTATGATGACAGCAGAACAGCCACAGGTTCAATATATATTAGCTGCATGGCAGCCGATATTGTATGCAGGCATTGTTTCAACTGGAATTGGATATACATTACAGGTTGTAGGACAAAGAAATGTTAATCCAACGGTTGCATCTTTAATTTTGAGTTTAGAGTCAGTTGTATCTGTAATTGCAGGGCTTTTAATTTTAAATCAGCAGTTGACTCAGCGTGAAATATATGGCTGTATATGTATGTTTGCTGCAATTGTTCTTGCACAGTTGCCAATAAAGAATACATAATCAGTTAGCAACAGATTAATATGATAAGTTCAATATAGTTGCAAAATTATATTGTCTTAAGTATAATAAACCTATTGTAAAAATAGGAGGAAACAAAATGAACCAAGTTCATTTTATGTAAATGTTTCCGACGAATAGCCATCGACCGAAGGGCGGGGGCAATACATATTATTTAGGAGATAAATATGGACTCTATTATAGGCAGAACAATACTTGGATATAAGATTATAGAGAGAATAGGTGCAGGTGGATTTGGTGATGTCTACAAAGTTGAAAGAAACAACATTGTAGGTAATGTAACAAGAGCCTTGAAAGTCATTACTTTGCCAAGAGACAATGAATATATAGAAATATTAAATTCAATGGGTGGCGATAAGGAAAAAGCCGATACATATTTTCATAAAGAATTAGACAGAGTTGTAAATGAAATTCGTGTATTTTCCATGATTTCTGAAAAAGACAACCACCATATTGTTTCGTATTATGAAAGTGATGTCAAAAAGTTTGGTGAATATAGATACAACATATACATTCTTATGGAATTTTTGACTCCACTTGACAAATGGATGCAAAATAACAACATAACAGTGGAAAATGCATTAGATATAGGAATCGGAGTAGCTGATGCTTTGGACATTTGCCATAAAAACGGAATAATTCACAGAGATATTAAATTAAGTAACATATTTGTGTCTAAGGATGGAGTATTTAAAATAGGTGATTTCGGTGTATCTAAAAATATAAATAATGCAACTATGGCAAAGACAATCAAAGGAACACCAAATTATATAGCACCTGAGGTTTACATAGGAAAAAGCAAATATGATAGTTCAGTAGATAATTATTCTCTTGGAATTCTGCTTTACTATCTGTTCAACAAATTAAGATTTCCGTATTATCCCAATTTTCCAAATGAGTACACACAGGAGGATTCGGATAAGGCATTTTATAAGAGAATGAATTATGAAGAGGTAGAAAGTCCTGTTTGTGCACCTGAATGTGTTGCAAATATAATAAAAAAGGCAATTTCAGAGCGTACTAAAAGATATAGTAGTGCCAAAGAGTTGTCTAAAGATTTATTAGATGCTAAATCGAATTTAACGCAGAAAGAGTTGAAAACAAAGATAGGATTTGAACCAAGGGTTGCTGCGGATGATTGGGTTGAAAATGATAAAGAACGAAGGCTTGTGCAGGATTTAAACGGAGATAGCGAAAGCACTGTTAGTTTTATCGAACAGGGAATTACCGTTTTTGAAAAAAGAGAAGAAGATAAAACCGGTAATTTGCAAAAAAGAAAATTAGTAATCGCAGGTTCGGTTTGCGTGATTTGTATAATCGTAGTAATTTTATTTGCAGGGAAAATGTTTTCGGACAGACCAAATAATGGTAATTCATCAGCAACGGCCGAAACATCAGAACAGGTAAATGAAAGTCAGAGCGAAACATTAAAAGAAAATAAAGAATCAGCGGTGGATGCTTTAAATGCAAATCAATCACAGCTGGATGAAAATTTAAACTCTGAATCCGGAGCAAATCAAGTAGAACCAAACCAAAATTCTGAGCCTGAGGCAGGACAGATAAATAATAATCAAAATTCTGAACCTGGAGCAGGACAGATAGATAATAATCAAAATCCTGAAAATGTGACAGTAGTAGAGACTACAAAGAAAGCAAAAAAGAAAAAGCAGCAGCAGGCAACTAAGGTACAGGTTCAGGAAACAACGAGTGCTCCAAAACAGAATAATGTAACACAAAAAACAACTCAAAAACCGACACAAAAACCAACGCAAAAGCCAACGCAGAAAAAAGACGAGGATTTTGATTTTAAGAGTGTAGTTGAATAGGAAAGAAGGGATTATTTATGAAAAAGAAATTAATGGTATTCTTTTTAGCACTTATGTTATGTGTAACAACAATTCCTGTGGCAGTTACAGCCAATACTCTGAAAGGAAAAATTAACAATTCAGGATATAAGACAGAAAATGAAATTTATTTTAATCTTCCACATCGCGGATTGATGAAATACGATGTCGAAAGTGGCGATGCTGTTAAACTCAATTCACTAAAGCAAGGAGACGGATACAGTACATGGGGAGTGACAATCGTATCACATAAAGGTGAATGGTTATACGGAGAGTGGAACCAGACAACAGGAACTGCATATAATGAGGAAAGTTATATTGTTAGAATAAATGCCAAAACAGGTAAAATAATTAAATTGGCAGAAGGAACCCAGCCTGTGGTAAAAGGAAAGAAAATCTATTTTTCCGGTTTAGATAAAGAAGAAGTTGATTTTGGAGAATACAATTACAAAAAATCAGAACAAAATTATGTTTGTGATTTGTATGGAAAACATTTGAAAAAGACAAACAAAAAAATAAAAATTAAAAAAACAAATGAAATAGGCAAGAATTTTAAATTGTACAAAAAGTATAATGAAAAAGGCACAAAATATAATATGAATGTCATATTGAAATTCCCTAACGGAAATAAAGAAATCATAGGCAAATATTTTGAATCCTAAAATTTATTGGAAAACATATAAATCATAAATTAGATGTGCAAATTTGAACTCAAAAATATATGAAAATATAATCCTAAACAAGAAATTGATTGCCATCAAATAAGGGGCGCCCTGGAAGTGAAAATGTAGCTTCCAGGGCGCTTTTTTGCTGTATATGATAGGGGTCAGTTCGTGAAAAAAATAAAAAATTTTAGTGGTATAATATGCATAACAAATCATTTAAATAATTTGTACGAAATGAGAAGAAAAATAAATATGAAAAGGAGAAATGATTATGAGTAAATTTACACAAAATGAAGAAACAGAGATTGTTAAAAGTGCGAGAGATATTACTGCAACAATTGAGTATGAAGAAAGAGAGGTAAAAAGATTAAAATCAGAAAGCTTTAGTGAACCACCAGAGCCACCTGTGCGAAAGATACTTGAAAAAGCAAAAAAAGTTGAACCTAAATATCCTGAAAAGCCGCAAACTGCTTTAAAATATTCTGAATACTTTAAGGAAAGTATTGAGGAAAAATTAGCAAAGTTTTCTTTACCAGTAAAAATTTTACTTGGTATTGTTTCAATTCCTTTAATATTAACTGGAATTATTTTTTTAATACTAGTTATAATAGTTGCTGTTAGTTACAAAGATTATATTATAAAAAAGAAAGAATTGAATAATCAATTAGCTAATTCTAAAGAATATTTACAGGCAGTTGCAAATGCAGAAAAAAAAGCACAGGATAAACAAAACGAATTAGAAGAGAAAATACGTTTAGAGCAGGAGAAAATCGACAAAGAATATGCTACTCAGAAACAGCAATACGAAAGTGTTACACTTCCGAAATATAATGAGGATCTTAATTTATGGAGTGTTAATCAAGAAAGAAAGATTGCAATTATTGAAGAGGAAATAAGATTAAATAAAGAGGCTTTAGATGAACTTTATGTAAATACAAAAATACTTTCGCTTACATATAGAGAACTGTGGATTTTAAGCTGGTTATATAATGATATGAGTACATCAGATCACGATATAAGATATGCTACAGAATTGCTTGACCGAGATAGACAGAGATTAGCTACACAGGAAGCAGGAAATATAGTTCGCAGATCTGTTGGACAAGTAGAGCAGACTATGAAGGTAGGATTTAATGCAGTATATAATGCAATAGAAAAAGGTAATGAATTGCAGTTAGATACAATAAATAATCTATCAACAATGCGACGCAATATGAATACAGGAAATATGATTGGAACAGTTCAGAGACATAACTCTAACAAAATGCTTGAACAAATGGTGAAGAAGAGACGTTAATAATATAAAATGCCACAGAAAATTAAGATTCTGTGGTATTTTATTTATTTGAAATAATTGTAATCATCCTGCTTGAGTTATGTAAACTAAATTACGGATTTTGACTGATTTTTATATAATATTCTGTAAAAAATAACAGTTTTATTAGTATAAATTCTATTGATTACAGATGATAGAAAAATAATCAGAAAATGTCCGTAAATATGAATTCCTAATTGAATAAAAATTATTATTTCCAATATTTTTTTACAGATATTTGTGTAATTTTAGTTATAATCCGTAATATTCTAAATGCGAGAAATTTTGGATAATAATTGTTGATGTTTTTTACGGATAAATTTTTCTTTTTTGATTTCATCCGTAAATATAGTAAAAAATCCAAAAACAAATCCTATATACAATCTACAAGCAAACCCCAAACTATAAATCCCAACAAAAATCCCCCAAAAACAAACCATAAACACAATCTACAAGCAAACCCTGCTTTCCCACTATATAAATATCCCTCAAAATACATCTCTACATTCATTGACGAATATATCCTAATTAGGTATAATTTACTTTATGAGTTTAAAGCAAAAAAGCAGTAAATTATGCTAAATACAAAATAATATGAAGTGCATTTGTATTGCACTATCAGTTTTATACATAATGACGAAAGGCAGGTTACATATTTTGAGTAAAAAAATTATGTTAGGTAACGAGGCGATTGCCAGGGGAGCATACGAAGCAGGAGTTAAAGTTACTTCAGCTTATCCTGGAACACCTAGTACAGAAATTAGTGAAAATGTTGTTAAATATCCGGGAATTAAGGCTGAATGGGCACCAAATGAAAAAGTAGCAACAGAAGTTGCAATTGGTGCATCTATGGCAGGCGTACGTTCAATGTGCATGATGAAACACGTTGGTGTAAACGTTGCATCTGACCCATTATACACAGTATCTTATATCGGTGTTAATGGTGGTATGGTTTTAGTTGCAGCAGATGACCCTGGAATGTACAGTTCACAGAACGAACAGGATTCAAGAATGGTTGCAAGAGCAGCAATGGTTCCTGTTGTAGAACCATCAGACAGTGAAGAAGCAAGAGTATTTACAAAGAGAGCGTATGAACTTTCAGAAAAATATGACACTCCTGTAATTCTTCGTTCAACAACAAGACTTTCACATTCACAGGGAATTGTTAATCTTGAAGAAAGACAGGAAATAGAAGATAAGCCATATGAAAGAAATGTAGCAAAAAATGTTATGATGCCGGGAAATGCAATTAAGCGTCATATTTTTGTAGAAGAACGTTTAAAGAGAATGGCAGAAGATGCATGTACATTAGACATTAATAAAGTTGAATACAACGATACAAAGATTGGTGTTATTACAAGTGGTATCGTATATCAGTATGTAAAAGAAGTATTACCTAATGCATCAGTTCTTAAGTTAGGATTGGTAAATCCACTTCCTATGAAACTGATCGAAGAATTTGCATCAAAGGTAGACACATTATATGTTATAGAAGAATTAGAGCCTGTAATAGAAGAACAGGTTAAGGCTCATGGAATCAAATGTATTGGAAAAGAAATTTTTACAGTACAGGGTGAATACAGTGCCAATATGCTTAGAAAAGCAATCTTAAAAGAAGATTTAGATTTAGATACACCTGCACAGACACCGGCAAGACCACCAATTCTTTGTCCGGGATGTCCTCATAGAAGTACATTCTCAGTATTAAAGAAATTAAAAATTCATGCAGCAGGTGATATCGGATGCTACACATTAGGAGCTGTAAATCCTTTAAATGTAGTAGATACAACAGTTTGTATGGGCGCAAGTATTTCAACACTTCACGGTATTGAAAAAGCTAAAGGAAAAGATTTCATAAAGAACTGGGTTGCAGTAATTGGTGATTCAACATTTTTACATACAGGTGTTAATTCACTTATGAACATGGTTTACAATCAGGCAACAGGAACAGTTATGATTTTAGATAACTCAACAACAGGTATGACAGGTCATCAGGATCACTCAGCAACAGGAAAAATGTTAAATGGTGAACCAACATACGCTATTGATTTAGTAGATTTGTGTCATGCAATCGGTGTAAAGCATGTAGAAGTTGTAGATGCATTTGATATTAAGAAATTGGAAGAAGTAATTAAGACAGAAGTTGCAAGAGATGAAGTTTCTGTTATTATTTCTCAGTCACCATGTGCATTGCTTAAGTCATTTGTGCCAAAGGGCAAATGTTATACAATTCCTGAAAAATGTAAGAAGTGTGGAATGTGTCTCGTACCGGGATGTCCTGCAATTACAAAGAATGAAGACGGAACAGTTTCAATTGATGCAACAATGTGCAACGGTTGTGGATTATGTATGCAGAATTGTAAATTTGATGCAATTGGATTAAAAGAGAGAGGTGACAAATAATGGCAGATACAAAGAATATTATGATTGTTGGTGTAGGCGGACAGGGTACACTTCTCACAAGTAGAGTTTTAGGTGGAATCACAATTGAAAGCGGATATGATGTAAAACTTTCAGAAGTTCATGGGATGGCACAGCGTGGAGGAAGCGTTGTTACATTTGTAAGATATGGAGAAAAGGTAGCTGAACCAATTGTTGAAGAAGGTCAGGCAGATGTATTAATCGCATTTGAACGTCTTGAAGCATTAAGATATGCACATTTTCTTAAAAAAGACGGTGTAATTATTGTAAATGACCAGAGAATTGACCCCATGACAGTAGTTACAGGATTAGCAGAATATCCTGAAAACATTATTGAAAATCTTAGCAAAAAACATAAAGTAATCGCAGTAAATGCAATGGATGAAGCATTAAAACTTGGAAATTCAAGAGTATTTAATGTAATTATTTTAGGCGTTGCTGCAAAACATATGGATTTTGAAAAAGATAAATGGATTGAAGTTATAAAAGCAACAGTTCCACCAAAGACAGTAGATATTAATATTGCTGCATTTGAAAAAGGATACGAATTAGCATAATAAAAATAAACAATAAAGAAGGTGTAGTTGTGATAATTGATACACATACACACACTTTCCCAGATAAAATTGCCACCAGGGCATTAGCCGGGATGGAGAAGAGTATTGTTGATAATCATGGCTGGGATGTAAAAATAAAGGTGGCAGGAACAAGAGATGCACTTAGTGAATCTACAAAGAAAAATGGAGTAGATATTTCAGTGGTTGTTCCGGTTGCCACGAAACCAGAGCAGTCTGTGAGTATAAACGAATTTGCAGCACACACAAATGAAAAAACAAAAGAAACCGGGGTTTTTTCATTAGGAGCAATACATCCTGACAATGAAGATTATAAGGATATTTTAGATGACATTAAGAAAAAAGGATTAAAAGGAATTAAGGTTCATCCTGACTATCAGAAAGTTGAATTTGATGACCCAAGATATCTTAGAATTTTTAAATATGCAGATGAACTTGGGCTTGTAATTGTAACACACGCAGGAGAAGATATAGGTCTTCCGAAAAAGATTCACTGCACACCTGATATGGTGCTTAATGTACTAAACAAAGTTAATCCTAAAAAATTAGTCCTTGCTCATATGGGTGGATGGAATTTATGGGATGAGGTAGAAGAAAAATTAGTGGGAAAAAATGTCTATTTTGACACGGCTTTTTCTTTTGAAAAAGGTATTCCCCACTTAGAAAAAGAACAATTTTTAAGAATTGTTGAAAAGCATGGTGCAGATAAAATTTTATTTGCAACAGACAGTCCGTGGTCTGATCAGGGATATACACTTGAAAGATTAAAAGAATTTGGAATGCCTGAAAAAGCATTGAACCTTATATTAGGGGAAAATGCAAAAAAACTATTTGAATTTTAATGAGGTAGAGAAATGCCAATCACAGAGATTTTAGAGAAGAACGCAAAAGAATACGGAAAAGATGTCTGCTTAGTAGAAATTAATCCGGACTTGCAGGAAAAGAAAAGAGTAACATGGAGAGATTACGAATTAATCGAATCCAATCCAATGTGTCAGTATAGAAGAGAAATTACATGGCACGTATTTAACGAAAAAGCAAACCGTTTTGCAAATCTGCTTATTAGCAGAGGAATTAAGAAAGGCGACAAAGTAGCAATTCTTTTAATGAACTGCTTAGAATGGCTTCCAATTTATTTTGGAATTTTAAAGGCAGGAGCTTTGGCTGTCCCATTAAATTTCAGATATGCAGCAGACGAAATAAAATACTGTGTTGAACTTGCAGAAGTAGATGTATTAGTATTTGGACCTGAATTTACAGGCCGTGTAGAAGAAATTGTTGATGAAATTGATGAAAAGAGAATTTTATTCTATGTAGGTGGTGACTGCCCAACATTTGCTGAAGATTATGATAAGTTAGCAGCAAATTGCCCAAGCTATTCACCTGACATTAAATTAACAGATGATGATTATGCGGCAATTTATTTCTCATCAGGAACAACAGGTTTCCCTAAAGCTATTTTACATAAACACAGAAGTTTAATGCATGCAGCAAAAGTTGAACAGAAACATCATGGACAGACTAAGGATGATGTATTTCTTTGCATTCCTCCACTTTACCATACAGGCGCAAAAATGCACTGGCTTGGAAGTTTTCTTGTGGGAGGCAAGGCAGTATTGCTTAAAGGTGTTACACCAAAGACTATTCTTGAAACAGTGTCAAATGAGCAGTGTACAATTGTATGGCTTTTGGTACCATGGGCTCAGGATATTTTGCTTGCAATAGAAAAAGGCGATGTTAAGCTTGAAGATTATAAATTAGACCAGTGGAGACTTATGCATATTGGTGCACAGCCGGTTCCACAGAGCTTAATTAAAAAATGGAAAACAATTTTCCCTCATCATCAGTATGACACTAACTACGGTCTTAGTGAATCAATTGGACCTGGTGCTGTACATTTAGGAGTCGAAAATATTGACCATGTTGGTGCAATCGGTGTTCCGGGATATGGATGGGAAGTTAAGATTGTGGATGAAAATGGTGTAGAAGTTAAGCAGGGAGATGTCGGTGAATTAATCCTTAAAGGACCTGGTGTAATGGAATGTTATTACAACGACCCTAAGGCAACAGCAGAAACACTTAAAGACGGCTGGTTATACACAGGAGATATGGCTGAGCAGGATAGTGAGGGATTTATATACCTTGTAGACAGAAAGAAAGACGTTATAATTTCCGGTGGTGAAAATATTTATCCGGTTCAGATAGAAAACTTCTTAAGCAAACATCCTGATATTAAGGATGTAGCTGTAATAGGTATTGCTGATACAAGATTAGGTGAAATATCAGCTGCAATTATTGAATTGAAACCAGGTGTAGCAACAACAGAAGAAGATATTAATAATTTCTGTAAGGAACTTCCACGTTACAAGAGACCTAGAAAAATTATTTTTGCGGATGTACCTAGAAATCCAACAGGTAAGATTGAAAAACCTAAGTTAAGACATATGTATAACAGTGAAAACTTAGTAGATGCCCAGAACAGAGCGTAAAATAATGCTTGATTTAAGTATAGACAATAGTTTTATTGGTGAAAAGTTATTTAGCATTAATATTAACAAAGATAATTAGAAAATATTAATAATTAAAGCGATAAATTTCTGATATAAATCGAGATAATATCAGTATTTTTATCGCTTTTATTTTGTAAAAAAGGCTTAGCATTAATGCATAAGCCTTTTAATTATTATATAAAATTAATAGTTATTTGTTAGATTTAGACTCCAAGTTGATGATCTACGTTTTAGTTTTATTGATTGATTAGCACCAGCTTGACATGAAGTTTCAGAGCATATAGCTTTCCAATTTGAAGGAGAATAAGACCAAGTACTTCCAACAGAACAAGATGCAGAACCATTATAATTATAATTCTTAAAACCAGATTTTTTTGTGAAACCAGATTGTCCAACGGAGTATGTATTAGATGTAACACTAACTCCATTTCCAAAAGTATGAGAGTTACCATTACATGCTGTGAGTTTCCCAGTGGCTTTTGTAATATTAATATATTCTTGATTTCTATAAGTTGAAATTTCATAATTTACAGTAATAGTTATTTTAGCTGTTCCACTACTGTCGCTCTTATTTGAGGTAGTTGATTTATCCCCTGCATATACAACATCTAAACCAAACTTATCTTTAATTTTTTCACATAATGATTTGTCATTAGAAGAATCTGAAATAGTGTCAAGATTAACTTCTAATGAATCTATTCTAGTATGTTCTTCAACAGTACCTAAATCTTTTAATAAAGTATCTTTTACAATATGCTTTATACCGCAATCTTCGGTAACTTTTTTTGAAGTATATCCTTCAATATTAGAAAATACATTGTCACCGAAAAAAGATTTGATTACTTTTGTTTCTGAATCAAAACTATTAGCTTTAATAAAATTAAAGTTAGGACTAATTGAAGTCAAAGCTAATATGGATGAAAAGAAAATAATTTTTGATTTGTTTAACATAAAACCTCCTATGTACTTTAAAAAATTGACATTGACGCTAAAGCTTTAACAATTTTTAATATAACAAGTATTGAAATATATGTCAAGAAAATATTACTGCGAAAAAAATAATTCTCATAAAAATATTGGTTGACAGAAATTAAACTATAAGTTAATATATAAATAAAATAAAATTATTTAGGAGGAGCGATATGAAAAAGTATTTGGCGGGAATTACAAGTGCAATTGCAACACTAGCATGTATCTTGGCAAACTATCTGGTGAGACTTGTTAATAAGGAAGTTTCAATGTCTTATAAGGCATGGGAAGGAATAGGAAAAGAGATTATTATTTACATAGTCTTAGGATTGATTATTGGATATAATATTTATGTATTAAGCAAAAATATTAAGAATAATACAATCACAATAATAGTTGCCGTAATTGTTAACATAGTAATTGCAGCTATTTTGTTTTATTGGTGGGATCAGGTATGGACAATAGTTTTATTAGTGGGAAGTTATTTAGCACTATTATTAACAAAGATAATTGAAAAAGAAGCATAAATAATAAAAGCGATAGAGTTCTGATATGAATCCACAACACAAGTTGAGACAATATCATTAATTCTATCGCTTTTATATTTAAAGGAAAGAGGAGGACACAGAGATGAGAAAAAGAAGATGCAAATGGGGAATTTGTTTCACAGCTTTATTAGTATGTGTAATGAGTGCAAGTGTTTTTGCGGCAACAGCTAGTAGAACAACTGTATATGCAGATTCAGAAGATAAATCGATTCAACTGGAGTACAGATGCTATGATACAGAAAAAGATAGAGGAATAATTATGGATTAAATATAGAAGAGGCAGTTGCGTCTGTGATTAAATCACTAAAGCNNCGTCTGTGATTAAATCACTAAAGCAACTGCCTCTTCTTAGATAAGTATATTACTGCCGGATTATTCCGGTAATATTATTCAATTTTATTTAAACTGGTGATTCTGTATCTGTAATCTGCATCCTGGTACATAACCACTGAAATATAAGTAACTGCTCATGTTAATGTTTTTATTATTATAAGAAACTGTGTTGTCTCCGTTTAAAATATCTTTAGCAGCTTTAATGCAGTCAGAATTTAAATTACCGCTGTCATATAATGATAATGATCTGCTAAGAGAACCATTTCTTGCAGGAGTAAACTGTCCACTCTGGTAAACAACTCCACTAACTGTGTTAGGGAAGAGGGAAGATCTTACTCTGTTCATAACTACAATTCCTACAGCTTTCTTACCGGCATAAACCTGATTGCCTGATTCACTGTAAATAATTGAAGAAAGCATTCTTAAATCACTGCTGTTGTAACGATTCTTAACTGTTATATTAACTGTTCCGTAAGTTGAACCATTAACTTTACTTGTTATTGTAATTGTTGCCTTGCCGGCCTTTAAACCGGTAACAGTACCTTTCTTTGAAACCTTGGCAACTTTCTTGTTGCTTGATTTAAAAGAATAGTAATCAACATTATTACCATTGCTTTTTAAAAGTTTCTTTATCTTGTATGTCTTATTTACCTTAACTGTCTTCGTAATACTTATCTGTGATTTGTTTGTTGAATTAATATCTGCGTTTACCATTGTAATGCTTGATGCAATAAGCATAAATGCTATCATTAGTAAACTATAAATCTTTAATTTCACAACGACCTCCAAATGTTACACTTATATTTTACAAATGTTACAAATTTGTTACGTTTATTAATAATGCCTTAAAAAACAGTTTTTGTCAAGCGTTTTCTTAAAGGAATAATATGACAAATCGTAATAAATAATAAAAAATGAGAAGAAAAACGAAAAAAATCGAATAAATTTGTTACGGTTTGTAACAAATAAAAACAGAATTATGCAGATGTAATAAAAACAGAGTTATTCAATTTAAAACGGAATTATGCAGATTGACAAATACAAAGCTATATGGTAAATTTTTCAGGAAAAAAGAATATAAATTAACTGCCACCGGGTAGTAGCGTATAACGCTGGAGTTCATATCGTTAGGTCTTTGAAGATATGAAGTTCCGGCGATTTTTTTGTAATAAATAACAGAAGAAAATAGTGGACGGCAGAATTTGTGTAATAAAAGAATAATAAAATGCTAAACAATATTTTTAAAATAGAAAGAGGGAATAATGAACAGTAACTTAAAAGAATTTATTAAATATACAGTTTTTAATGTTTTAGGAATGATAGGGTTGTCATGCTATATATTAGCAGATACTTTCTTTATATCATTTGGACTAGGTGCAAATGGACTTGCGGCTCTAAATTTGGCACTGCCGGTTTACAGCGTTATTAACGGAAGTGGGTTAATGCTTGGAATAGGTGGAGCTACTAAATATGCAATAATGAAAAATCAGGGAAATAAGAAGTATAATGAAAGTTTTATGAATACAGTGTTTATGGCAATCGTTATTGGAATAATATTTTTCTTAACAGGGATAATTTTTTCGGGAAATATAGCAACGCTGTTGGGGGCAAATAAACAGGTTTACCATATGACATCTATTTATTTAAAAGTTCTTCTCATGTTTGGTCCGGCATTTGTATTAAATAATGTAATGAATGCATTTGTTAGAAATGATGGAAATCCCAGACTTTCTATGATAGCAATGTTAGTAGGTAGTTTTGGCAATATTATTTTAGATTATTTATTGGTAATTAAATTTAGCATGGGAATGTTTGGAGCTGTCCTTGCAACCGGATTTTCGCCGATTATGGGACTTATGGTGTTATCGGGACATATTGTTTCAGAGAATAGCAACATTAAATTTAAAGTAGCAAAAATAAGAGCGTCATTTATTAAATCAATCATAATGCTTGGAATTCCTTCGTTTGTTACAGAAATGTCATCAGGTATAGTGATTTTTGTGTTTAATATAATTATATTAGGCTTACAGGGAAATGTAGGGGTGGCAGCATATGGTGTTATTGCAAATTTAGTCCTTGTAGTGATTTCAATTTACACAGGTGTAGCACAGGGAAGCCAACCTTTGTTTAGTGCGGCATATGGGAAAAATGACAAGAAGATGCAGAAACAGTTATTTAAATATGCAATTACTGCTGTAACTTTGATTTCTATAGTAATATATGCAGTTATTTTATTATTTGCAAATCCAATTACTTCTATATTTAATGGCGAAGGAAATATGCAGCTTCAGGCTATAGCAGTTAAAGGAATGTATTTATACTTTACTTCAATTTTATTTATTGGAATGAATATTGTGATGGCTACTTATTTTGCTGCAAGAGAAAAAGTAATTCCTTCATATATAATATCTTTGGGCAGAGGGTTTGTGGTTATAATTCCAATGGCGTTTATAATGAGTTTTCTATGGAAAATGACAGGTGTATGGCTGGCAATGACTGTAACTGAGGGAATAATTGCTGCTGTCGGAGTGGCACTAATAAAAAAAGCTTAGGCCTTTAAGGTCTAAGCTTTTTTATATAAATTATTTAAACATATGATGTGCAATTCTAAATTTACTTCTGTAAATATATCTGCTAAAGAATAATGTCTTTGTCATGTTGATAGTTGAGTTCTTGTAAACAACTGTCTTATCACCATTTAATGCTTCCTTAGCTGCTGCAATACAGTCAGGATCCATTCTTCCGCTATCATATAATGCTAAAGATCTGTTAAGTGAACCGTTTCTTGCAGGAGTGAACTGTCGTCTCTGATAAAGAACACCTTTAATTGTGTTAGGGAAGAGACTTGATTTCATTCTGTTAGCAACTACAATACCAACAGCTTTCTTTCCAGCATATGGTTCTCCACATGCTTCGCTGTAAATGATAGATGACATATATCTTAACTGACTTGCTGTGTAACTGCTCTTAACATCAAGATTAACAGTGGCATATACTGAATCATCTGTGTCAGAAGTAACAGTAACAGTTGTTGAACCTGTCTTAAGACCGGTAACAGTACCTGCCTTTGAAACCTTAACTACAGTTGAGTCATCAGCTGTAAAAGTCATATCTTTTACTGATTCAGAATCAAGATTTAATGATTTCTGTAATTTGATTTTCTTGTTAACTTTAACTGATTTATTAATATCTAATGTATTGTCTGTGTTATCTGTACTAGTTATATTGTTGTATGAATTTTCTGTTGATGTTTCTACTTCTGAAGCTGTTGATGTTTCAATTGCTACTGTATTAGTATCAGGTATTGAAACTGAATCATCAGCGTGTACTGTTACAAGTCCTACTGCTGCAAACATAAAAGTAAAAACTAAAGAACTGTAAATTTTACGTTTCAAAACTAACCTCCAATTATTTATATAATTAATTACGAATAATTATTACGAAAAGTCGTAAATTTATTACAAAAATATTACGCCTATTAATAATGCCTTAAAATTCAAAAAATGTCAAGAGTAGGACACAGTCTTTTAACATATTTAAGAATAGGATAAAGAAAGATAAATAAGTTGCAATGAATAGTTTGTTTTGTTAAAATTTAAAAAGGTTTTGCCGTATAAATAGGCATTCTGAGTAAAAATGGTTAAAAATTTTTTCTAACAAATATATAGAATAAAATAAAAAGAAAGTAAAAAATAAAAAATTTACTAAAATATATAAAAATTTCGTTTTTTTGTGAAAATTATTGAAATTTGAAATAATTAGAATAATGAAAAGAGGCATTAATTTGAATATATTATCAGTTGAAAATATAACACATTCTTTTACGGAAAGAAAATTATTTGACAAAGCAAGCTTTTATCTTCATGAAGGAGACAAAGTAGGTGTTATTGGCATAAATGGAACAGGAAAATCTACATTATTAAAAATAATGGCAGGAATAGAAGAGCCGGATGAAGGAAAAGTAATTAAGGCATCGAATTTAATGATTCACTATTTGCCACAGAATCCTAAGTTTAATGATGAGGATACGGTCATAGAAAGTGTACAGAATATGGTACATCATCATGCAAATGAAAATGAACTTATAGAAGCTAAAAGTATGATGACACGTTTAGGAATAACGGATTTTGAACAGAAAACAGGAGAATTGTCAGGAGGACAGAGAAAAAGACTGGCCTTGGTTTCGGTGTTGCTTACACCATGTGATATTTTAATTTTAGATGAACCTACAAACCATTTAGATAGCACAATGGCTGAGTGGCTTGAAAATCAGCTTAAGGCATTTAAAGGCGCTCTTGTAATGGTAACTCATGACAGATATTTTTTAGATAGTGTAACAAATAGAATAATCGAACTTGATAAAGGAAAGATTTACAGTTATCAGGAGAAATATTCAGGATATTTGCAACGTAAGGCAGAAAGAGAAGCGAGTGACAAAGCCAGCGAACGTAAACGCCAGAGTATTTTAAGAAAAGAAATTGAGTGGATGCAAAGAGGTGCAAGAGCAAGGTCTACGAAGCAGAAAGCTCATATTCAAAGATATGAAAATTTGAAAAATCAGCAGGGAATAGTAGAGGATGAAAAAATTGAACTTAGCAGTATAAAGTCCAGAATGGGAAGAACAACCATCGAAATTGAAAATATTTCTAAGGCTTACGGAGACAATGTGTTAATCAAAGATTTTACATACAATTTTCTGAAAGGTGACAGAGTCGGATTTGTAGGAAAGAATGGATGCGGAAAAACAACTTTGATGAAGATTATTGATGGCCGAATTAAGCCTGACAGTGGAAATATTAATATTGGACAGACAATTAAGATGGGTTATTATACTCAGGAAATTGAAAATGACAAAGATGCGGGAATTGCTTATATGGATTCTGAAGACAGAGTTATTGATTACATTAAAAATACTGCTGAATTTGTCAGAACTGAAGAAGGGCTTGTTTCGGCATCAGTTATGCTTGAAAGATTCTTGTTCCCATCATCACAACAGTACAGTAAGATTGGCAAATTATCAGGTGGTGAGAGAAGACGATTGAATCTTCTAAGGGTTCTAATGGAAGCACCAAATGTTCTTATTTTAGATGAACCTACAAATGATTTAGATATAGAGACGATGACAATATTGGAAGACTATTTAGATAGTTTTGATGGAATTGTAATTACTGTTTCTCATGACAGATATTTTCTCGACAGAGTTGTAAGAAGAATATTTTCTTTTGAAGGAAATGGTGTGATTCGTCAGTATGAAGGTGGTTACACAGATTACATTAATAAAAAGAAGGAAAATGAAACACCGGAAGAAAATATTTTTTCAAATTCAAAGTCAAAAAATTCTTCAGAAGATAAAAATGGTAAGTCAGACTATAAAAATAGAAATAAAAAATTGAAATTCTCTTACAATGAGCAGAGAGAATATGAAACCATAGAAGATGACATATCTAAATTAGAAGAAAAACTTGAAAAATTAGATGATGAAATGAACAAAAATGCAACTAATTCCGTAAAACTAAAAGAATTGATAGATTCTAAAGAAGAAACAGAAACTCTTTTAATGGAAAAGATGAACAGATGGGAATATTTAGAAGATTTGGCTAAAAAAATAGAAGAGCAGGGAAGGTAAATATTTTTATAGAAATGATAACCATAAAATAAAGGCAAGGGAAAATTTTCCTTTGCCTTTGTTGTTTACTAATATAATAAAGTCTGTTAATGAACAGATTTTTTAGTTCTAAAAAAATGTCTGAAAGAATATTTTCATAATATTCCTTGTTTACTGATTATCAGATACTTTATCTAAACACTCTAAGAATTTCTCATGGTATTCAGTCATGTTGTTTTTTAATGAAACAGGTCTTCCGTTTTTACTTAAAAAGCAATGGCTTGTAATGCCTCGAGTTGTTACTTTGCCGGATTTTTTATCAACTATTTCATAATTTAATTTCATACGAATGCCATTGTATTCGATAAGGCTAACCTTAATAAGCATTGTTTCGCCAAACTGAACCATACGCTTGTATTCACATTGAACACTAAGAACAGGTGACATAATACCATTCTCTTCTAATTCTTTATAAGGTATACCTAAGGAATCCATAAAAGCAATTCGGGCTTCTTCAAAATATCTTAAGTAATTTGAATGATGAACAACTCCCATCATATCAGTTTCATAATAATTTGCTTTTCGCTCATATGTAAATGTCATATTAAAAATCCCTTCTATCTTAATTTAAATCATTGCATCTTTAATTTTTATCAACATTATTAGTATACATCATTTTACAAAAATGTGTTATCAAAAATATTGACAATAAAAATGCGATTTTGTATAGTGTATCTGGGTTTAGTTTTACTAAACTTTAAGGTTAGTATTTGAAAATAAAGGAAAAAATAATGGATATAGGATTTAAGATAAAAGAATTGAGAATGGAGAGGGGATTAACGCAGGAAGAACTGGCTGACAGGGCAGAACTTTCTAAGGGGTTTATTTCTCAGGTTGAAAACAATCTTACATCTCCATCAATTGCAACATTGACAGATATTTTGCAGTGTCTGGGAACGGATTTAAAAGATTTTTTTAATGATACGAAGGATGAGCAGATAGTCTTTTCGAAAGAGGATTATTTTGAAAAAAATGATAGTGAATTAAAGAATTACATACAGTGGATAATCCCTAATGCCCAAAAGAATACGATGGAACCGATTCTTCTTACATTAGAACAGGGAGGTTCGACGTATCCGGACAATCCTCATGAGGGAGAAGAATTTGGATACATATTAAAGGGAAGCGTGGAAATCCATATAGGTGGAAAAATTTATAAGGCAAAAAAAGGCGAGTCATTTTATTATGAAGCAAAATACAGCCATCATATAGAATCAAAAAAGGGTGCAACAATAATATGGGTAAGTTCACCACCGAGTTTCTAAAAATATCGAAACAATAATGGTAAGTTTATCACTTGATTTATAACGACGACTAAGAACTATCATAAATTTATAGGTGTGTTGATTAACGTATACAATTGTAAAAAATTGGAACCAATAAAAAGATTGGAGGATATACAGTGAGTAATAAGATTATTGAATTAAAAGGAATAACAAAGACATTCGATGACCAGCAGGTTTTAAAAGGAATAGATTTAAATATATATGAAAATGAATTTTTGACATTGCTTGGACCTAGTGGATGCGGAAAGACAACACTTCTTAGAATTTTAGGCGGATTTGAATCGGCAGACAATGGAGAGGTTTTGTTTAATGGTAAAGATATTGCAAAGGTTCCGCCATATAAAAGAGAAATAAATACGGTATTTCAGAAATATGCTCTTTTTCCATTTTTAAATGTATATGATAATGTGGCTTTTGGTCTTAATTTGAAAAAAATGGATAAGGATGTAATAGATAAAAAAGTTAAAAATATTTTAGCTTTAGTTGGACTTGAAGGATTTGAAAAGAGAGATGTTACAAGACTTTCAGGTGGACAGCAGCAAAGAGTTGCCATAGCAAGAGCTCTTGTAAATGAACCTAAAGTTTTGCTTCTTGATGAACCACTTGGAGCGCTTGATGCAAAATTAAGAAAGGACATGCAGATTGAACTAAAAAAGATTCAGAAAGAAGTAGGAATTACTTTCGTATTTGTAACTCATGACCAGGAAGAAGCGTTGTCAATGTCCGACACGATTGTTGTTTTAAATGATGGTGTTATCCAGCAGATTGGTACGCCTATGGACATTTACAACGAACCTGAAAACAGATTTGTTGCAAATTTTATTGGCGAGTCAAATATTATAGAAGGAAATATGCTTAAGGATTGTCTGGTAAAATTTGATGATATTGAATGGGAGTGCGTTGATAAAGGGTTTAAAGATAATGAAGAAATTGAAGTAGTTCTTCGTCCTGAAGATATGGATATTGTAAAACCCGAAGAGGCACAGCTTGTAGGCACAATTATTTCAAAGGTATTTATGGGAGTTCACTATGAGTATCTTGTTGAAACAAAATATAGAAATTATAAAGTTCATACAACAGATGATTATGAAGTGGGGCTTAAGGTTGGAATGACAATTGACCCATTTGACATTCAGGTTATGTATAAGATGGATTATTAATAGGAGGAAACAAAATGAACGAAGTTCATTTTCTATAAATGTTTCCGACGAATAGCCGCCGACCGAAGGGCGGGGGCATTACATGTTTTACAGGAGGAAGAAATGGGACATTATAAAAATTTAATAAAACCGTATGTGTTCTGGTCATTTTTGCTTATTGTTGTGCCGCTGTTATTGATTGTGTTGTATTCAGTTACGGCAGGCGACAATTCCGTGTTGACCATACATTTTACATTAGACAATTTTAAGAAAATATCAGATCCTGTATATTTAAATGTATTTATAAAATCTCTTAAGATGGGATTGATTACTACAGGAATTTGTGTGGTGTTTGCATATCCGATGGCATATATTATTGCAAAATTTGACGAGAGTGTTCAGGATATTTTAATTTTGCTGGTTACAATTCCTATGTGGATTAATACTTTGCTTAGAACTTATGCATGGATTAGTTTGCTATCAGACAATGGAATTGTAAATTCGTTATTAAAGGTTTTAGGAATAAATCCTGTAACAATGATGTATACAGATTTTTCAGTTGTAATGGGATTAGTATGTGACTTGCTTCCGTTTATGGTAATTCCAATCCATACATCTCTTGCCAAAATGGATTATTCCTTAGTAGAGGCAGCAAATGATTTAGGAGCAAATAGATTTCAAACTTTTACAAAAGTTATTTTTAAACTTTCGATTCCGGGTGTTATAAGTGGTGTAACGATGGTGTTTTTACTTTCAATATCAAGTTTCGTAATTCCATCTTTACTAGGTGGACGTCAGTATGTACTTATTGGAAATTTAATTGAAAATCAGTTTATATCAGTTGGAGACTGGAATTTCGGAAGTGCGATTTCTATTATCCTTGCAATTATTATATTAGGATTAATCAGATTAATGAAAAAGATTGACTCTGAGGAAGCAGGAGGTGAATAGATGAATAAGAAAGTTTCAATAGGACCAAAGTTATATATTGCGTTGTGTTTTATATTTTTCTATTTGCCAATTGCAATTACAATGTTATTTTCATTTAACTCATCGAAGTCACTTACTCATTTTACAGGATTTTCATTTAGATGGTATGAAAAATTAATTACGGACAGAGATATTATTTCGGCTGTTTATGTTTCAATCAGTATTGCCATAATTTCAACATTGGTATCAACTGTTCTTGGGACAATTACTTCAATCGGACTTTCAAGAAGTAGAAAGGTTCTTAAAGAATGGGTTCTTAGCGTAAATGACCTTCCTATTATGAATCCTGATATTGTTACGGCTATAGGTCTGATGATTTTATTTTCTTCTATTAAATTAGGTAGAGGATATTTGACAATGTTGCTTGCACATATCGCATTTTGTACGCCATATGTAATAACAAGTGTTTATCCTAAGGTAAGACGAATGGATCACAACCTTGCAAATGCTGCAATGGATTTAGGAGCAACACCTTTTCAAGCACTTACAAAGGTTATAATTCCAATGTTAAAGCCTGGAATTTATGCTGGAATGCTACTTGCATTTACAATGTCACTTGATGACTTTGTAGTTTCATATTTTGTAACGGGAAATGGTGTCCAAAACATTTCAATAGTAGTTTATAACATGACAAAAAGAACAAATCCGACAATTAATGCACTGTCAACTCTTCTTATTTTGGCAGTTGTAATTATTTTGATTGTTGTAAATGTAATTCCTGCCATTGCAAAAAGACAGCACAGAGAGGCAAATGAAATTGCATCAAAGGGACATGGAGTGTGGAAGAAATTTGCTCCGGTGCTTTCAGTTATATTGGCAATTGCAATTGCGGGCGGATGTGTTTATGGATTTGTTAAAGAACAAAACCGTCAGGTACTTAGAGTGTTTAATTCAGGAGAATATATGGATACAAATCTTCTGACTAAATTTGAAAAAGAATATGACTGTGAAGTTGTTTACGAAACATATGATTCAAATGAGTCAATGTATACAAAACTGTTAAGTGGAGCTGAGTATGACATTTTAGTACCGTCTGACTATATGGTTGAAAGACTTATAAAAGAAGAAAGAATTCAGCCGGTTAATTGGGATTTAATAACAAATAAGGATAATGTTATCAGTAATCTGTTTGAGAATGAATATGATCCTGAAAACAAATATACAGTGCCTTACTATTGGGGAACTGTAGGAATTTTATATAACAAAAATATTGTAGATAAGGCAGATTTGGCACAAGGTTGGGAAATCTTAAAAAATAAAAAATATACAGGCAATATTTATATGTATGATTCAGAAAGAGATTCATTCATGGTTGCATTGAAAGCGTTAGGTTATTCAATGAATACTTCAAATCATGATGAACTAAAGAAGGCATATGACTGGCTTGTTGACCAGCGTGAAACTATGCATCCTGTTTATGCCGGAGATGATGTTATTGACAATATGATTTCAGGCAATAAAGCAATGGCAGTTGTATACTCAGGAGATGGAGCGTATATTATGTCAGAAAATGAAGATATGGATTTCTTTGTCCCTGGGCAAGGCTCAAATGTGTGGTATGACAGTATGGTTATTACTAAGCAGTGTAAAGATACAAAACTTGCTAATGAATTCATTAATTTTATGCTAAGGGAGGACGTGGCAAAGCAGAATACGGAATATGTAGGATATGATAGTGCAGTAAAATCGGTTTATGAATATTTTAGAGATGATGAATATGAAGGAATTTCAGCATGTGCGCCTGATATTTCAAATCCGTTAAATGAAACATTTAAATATCAGGATACTGAATTAAAAGAATTCTGTGCCGGTTTATGGACAAAGGTTAAGTCTTATTAGAAGTGACTATTGCTATTATGACTTATAAAAATAAGTATGAGTTGAAATCTATAGAATTGTAACCGATTACAAATGAAGAAAAAGTATTATTAGAAAAAGGAGCATTATGGCAAATATTATAGAGATAACTGATTTTAATTCTCCGCAGTTAGATATTTATGCAAGAATGTCGGAAGGGCAGCTTCTTAACAGGCATGAACCTGAAAAAGGGATATTCATAGCAGAAAGCCCAAAGGTAGTTGAAAGGGCGTTGGATGCGGGATGTGAGCCGATATCAATGCTTGTTGAACGCAAGCATATTGATGGAGAAGCAAAACCTGTTATAGACAGATGTAGAGAAGTTCCTGTGTATACGGCGCCATTTGAAGTGCTTACACAGTTGACAGGATTTAAATTAACAAGAGGAATGTTGTGTGCAATGCATCGCCCACAACTTCCTAATGTTTCGGAAGTTTGTAGCAAAGCAAGGCGTATAGCAGTTCTTGAAAATGTAATGAATCCAACAAATGTGGGAGCAATTTTCCGTTCGGCAGCAGCTTTAAACATGGATGCGGTTTTGCTCACTCATGGATGCAGTAATCCGTTGTATAGAAGAGCGATAAGAGTAAGTATGGGAACGGTATTTCAGATTCCTTGGACTTTTTTGGACAAAGAAAAAGGAGTAAGTGAACTTAAAGAATTAGGATTTAAGACAGCCGCTATGGCATTAACTGATGATTCGGTATCAATTGATAACGAGGAACTTTTGGCAGAAGAAAAACTTGCAATAGTTCTTGGAACAGAAGGGGACGGACTTGCTAAAGAAACAATTGCAGACTGTGATTATACTGTAAAAATTCCGATGTCTCATGGGGTAGATTCATTAAATGTAGCAGCAGCCAGTGCAGTTGCATTCTGGCAAATGGGAAAATAATGTGGGCTTAGACCTTTTACTTCAGGCATTTTAAAATTAAAAGTGTAAGACTAAAATCGACTTTGTCCACTTCAAAGTGGAAATAAACTTTTCGCTTCACGTTAAAATTAAATAAAAAAAATCGCTTGACAAAAGAGTGTGGTTATTGTACTATAAAACACGCGAGTGCGACTCAAAGCAAGCGCATCATGAATAAGTGATGTGCCCAGTTAGCTCAGTTGGTAGAGCAGAGGACTGAAAATCCTCGTGTCTCTGGTTCGATTCCGGAACTGGGCATTAACTATGTCCGAATGTCATTTGGTAAGAGAAGAACAGGGAAGAACAGGAAGAACGGGACGGATAAAGGAACGTTAATAAGCAATGAAGTGATGGGAAGCAGGAATGCTTCTTTTTTTATTATATAAGTATATGAATTTTTTACATAATTAGCGTCAAGTTGGTTTGAATAAAAATAGAAATTAAATTAAAAAAATAATAATTCTAGGAAATAATAAGATTTGATATAGTCTTGAAAAAATAGTAAAATATAAAAGGATGTAAGCAAATAAACAAATGAGTAGGTGGTATATATGAAAGAACATCAGGCAAGAGAGTATATATTTGAGAAAAAAGTAAATAAATTATTAGAAGATAGTGGATATGTAACTATAAAAGAAAAAGAAATAAATGGAAATAGTTCACAACATGGAATATATAGTTATGGTATTTTAAATATGCCTTCAGCATTTACAACTCCAATAAGAATGATTTGCCAATATAAATTTTATGCAAAAAATAGAGTTGAATTGTCTCATATAAGAGATTTTTATGGAATTATTACAGATATTAATGAAAATAGGTATTTAGGCGTGGATAAAAACGAAAATATATACAATAATGTAGGATGTTATTTTAGTGCGACAGGATTTAGTCGTGCTGCTCAGGAATATGCATGGGCACATAATATATTTCTTATTTCATTTGAAAAAATAGATGTTTTTAAACCTATATTAGAAAACATAAATGAATTTGTTAATGGATTAAATGAAAATGTAATAAATACGATTTCCAAAGAAGAATTATTAGTTGGATACGAAAATGCAGTAGATGAAACACATGTATTGCCTGATGCAATGGTTGGAATAGTCAATAACGTATATCCGATTATAATTTGTGGAAATGAAGGATGGTCTATTCCAGTTATTGAAGAGGCCGAAAAATCAGAAGTAGGAAGAGTTTATATAGAACAAGTTTATAGAACGGAAAATTTGTTTGAAGCCAAATTTGAATTAACATTTATGGAAAGTGTAGCTGAATTTTCTATACCATTGGCTATTGTAGAAAAATTGATGAAGCGAGAAGATAATCCGACAAAAGAAAATGTAATATTTAATATAGATGTACCTTATTTGATTAAAAAAGGCAGAAAAGAGTATGCGTCTATGGAAGTATTTTTAGAGGGATTTGAGAAAAATCAATACAATTACAAGCAGATTTCATTTGAAAATATGTTTGATAATGAGGAGTTAGAAGAAGAATAGTAATGTCAAAGGATTTATATGATAAATTAAAAGAATATAGTAAGTCTGATTTTTACCCATTTCATATGCCGGGACATAAGAGAAATGTAAATTTAATAAAAGAGCAGTATGGAATTGATATTGATATAACAGAAATAGATGGATTTGATATGCTCTACGAAGCAGATGACGTGCTTAAGGATGCGATGGAACGGGCAAAAAAATTTTGGGGGACGGAAAAAACATATTTTTTAGTAAATGGAAGTACAGTTGGCATTTTAACAGCAATGCATTCGTGTCTTACACAGGGGGATAGAATAATAATAGGAAGAAACTGTCACAAAGCAGTATATAATGCAAGTGAATTGCTTAAGTTAAATAATACATATTTGTATCCAAAGTATATACCTAAATATGGGATAAATGGGGGATATAGTGCAAAAGAATTAGAAAATTTATTTGAAAAAAATAGTAATATAAAAGCAGTTGTCATAACGTCGCCTACATATGATGGAATTGTGTCAGATATAAAAACTTTGGCAGATATTACGCATAAAAATGGAGCAGTGCTTATTGTTGATGAAGCTCATGGAGCGCATTTTGGAATATCAGATAAATTCCCAAAACCAGCATATGATATGGGAGCAGACTTAGTAATTGAGAGTATGCATAAAACTTTGCCGACTTTTACGCAGACTGCATTGTTACATTTATCTAAAGAAGGAAAAAAAAGAGTTGATGAGAAAAAAATAAAACATTTTTGGTCAATTTTTCAGACAAGCAGTCCTTCATATGTTTTTATGGCAAATATGGATAAATGCATATCATTTTTAGATAAAAATGGAAATGAAATATATGAAAAATTTAGCAATGACATAGAAGAATTTAGAAAAAAATGTGATAAATTACATAACATACATATTCCGGGAAAAGAACTTATTGGAACGAATGAAGTTTTTGATGTTGATTTAAGTAAATTAATAATTAACTCAAGTATGGGTGGAAAACCTATGAATGATATTTTACGTAAAAAATTTCATTTGGAAATGGAAATGGAAGCTGCAAAATATGTGTTGGCTATAACTACCTTTTGTGATAATAAAGAGGGATTTGATAGATTATATAAAGCATTAGATTATATTGATGCAGAACTCAAAAAAATTACAAACAAATCAGAAATAAAGAAAATTAAGAATACAAATTTTGAATTAGTAAGAAATATTCAGGAGATGAGTATTTCTAATGCAGTTAATAGTAATACAAAGTTGGTAAATATTGAAAATGCAATAAATAAAGTATCTGCGGAGTATCTTTATTTGTATCCGCCGGGAATTCCATTAATTGTTCCAGGCGAAGTTGTTAATGTAAAGCTTGTTGAACAAATAAAGGAATACAAAAATAGAAATTATGAAATAGTTAGATATGATAAATTTAAAATTGTTGATTAATCTAATTATGTAATTAATATAAAAACAATTAAATTATTAATATTTAAATTCATAACATTTAAATTAATTTAATAATGACTAATAATATAATAAAAAATAGGTATGAACTATTTAAGTTGATTAAAGAAAAGGAAAGAAAATGGGAAAAATATTTTATATATTAGGAAAAAGTAGCTCCGGTAAGGATACAATTTTTCAGCAAATTAAAAATAATAGGCAATTGAATTTAAAGACAGTTGTCGGATATACAACAAGACCTATGAGAGTGGGCGAAAAAAATGGAGTAGAATATTATTTTGTTTCTCCTCAAAAATTAGAAGAAATGAAAGATAAGGGAAAAATAATTGAGTGCAGAGGCTATAATACTGTACACGGATTATGGAATTATTTTACAGCAGATGATGGACAAATAGATTTGGATAGTGACAATAATTACCTTTATATTGGAACTTTAGAGGCTTATAAAGGAATGAGAAAGTATTATGGAGAAGAAAATGTTATTCCGTTTTACATATATGTTGAACCAGGTGAAAGACTTTCTAGGGCGGTAGAAAGGGAAAGACGTCAGGAAAATCCAAAATATACAGAGTTGTGTCGTAGATTTATTGCCGATGAAGAAGATTTTTCAAGAGAAAAAATATTAGAAGTTGGAATTGATAAAATATATGAAAATGACAAATTATTTGAATGTGTAAATAATATTGAAAATGACATAAAGAAGTATTTATGATATATTTAATTAGTTAGTGTAAATAGATTATGAGGTTTGTTGTATGGCAAATGGAAAAGTTTTAGGTCAAAATCACATAACTCAACATTTTGAAAATGCAATAAAGATGGGAAAGATTTCTCATGCATATATAATCAATGGAGAAGCTGAGTCAGGTAAAATGGAGTTAGCGCTTCAATTTGCGAAAGCTTTACAGTGTGAGGATAATAACACTGTAGGAAAAACTCCGACAGGAGTTGCTTGCGGAAAATGTAAATCATGTCATCAGACAGATACCGGAAACCAACCGGATATAAGAATTGTGACATACGAGAAAAGTGGTATTGGTGTTGATGAGATAAGAGAACAGATTAACAATGATATTGTGATTAAACCGTATAGCAGTAAACATAAAATTTATATAGTTCCGGATTGTGAAAAAATGACAGAGGCAGCTCAAAATGCACTATTAAAAACTATAGAAGAACCGCCGGAATATGGAATAATTATTTTACTTACTACAAATGCAGATAAATTTTTGCAGACAATTTTATCAAGATGTGTTGTATTAAATATAAGAAGTGTAAAAGAAAGCACAATAAAGAATTATTTAATGAGTGAGTTTGGCATAGGTTCTTATGATGCAAGTGTTGCTGCGGCATTTGCTGAAGGAAATCCGGGAAAAGCTGTTAAACTTGCAACATCAGAAGAGTTTAAAGAACTAAAAAATTCTCTGGTTCAGACATTGATTGCAATGGAACATGGGGGAATAAATGTAATAACTCAGGCAGTAAAGACAGCGGGAGAACTAAAAAAGAATATAGATGAATTTTTTGATCTTATGTATGTGTGGTATAGAGATATGCTTGTGTATAAGGCATGTAAAGATTCAGAAAAGCTGATATTTCAGGATGATTATATGGCTATAGTTAATCAAAGTGAAAAACTAAGCTTTAGAGATATAAATATTATTTTAGAAGAAATAGATAATGCGGAGAAAAGGATTGGGTCAAATGTAAATTTTGATGCAACTTTAGAAGTATTGTTTTTGATTATTAGAGAAAGGATTCAAAAATGACAAAAGTAATCGGAGTAAGATTTAGACAGGCAGGAAGAATCTATAATTTTGCAGTAGGTGATATAGAAGTTGAAAATGGCCAGCATGTAATAGTAGAGACTGCAAGAGGAATAGAATATGGTGAAGTTGTTGGAAAGATAAAGGAAATTAATGAAGAAGAACTTTCAGCACCACTTAAGCCAATTATAAGAGTGGCTACTCCAGAAGATGATGAGAAAGAGTTAGAAAATAAAAAGAAAGAAAAAAAGGCATATAAAATCTGTCTCGAAAAAATAAAGAAACATGGATTAGAAATGAAACTTATTAATACAGAATATACATTTGATAATAATAAAGTTTTATTCTATTTTACAGCAGATGGAAGAATTGATTTTAGAGAGTTAGTTAAAGATTTGGCATCTGTTTTTAAAACAAGAATTGAATTAAGACAGGTTGGAGTTAGAGATGAAACTAAAATGCTTGGAGGAATAGGAGTGTGTGGAAGACCTTTATGTTGTCATACATTTTTACCGGAATTTGCACCGGTTTCAATTAAAATGGCAAAAGAACAAAGTCTTTCATTAAATCCAACGAAGATATCAGGTGTATGTGGACGTTTAATGTGTTGCTTAAAAAATGAGCAGGAAACATATGAATACTTAAATGCGAATCTTCCAAGTGTAGGTGAAAATGTAAAAACATTTGACGGATTACGAGGAGAAGTATACAGTGTAAATGTTCTTAGACAGAAAGTAAAAGTAATTGTAGAAGTAAATGACGAAAAGGAAATCAGAGAATATAATATTAAAGAATTAAAATTCAAGCCTAAGAAAAAGAAAATCAATTTGGCAGCAGATGAAATAAAGGCGCTAAAAGGGCTTGAAGATAAAGAGGAATCAAAATTAGATGATTAATTTAAAACAGGGAGAACGAATTGATGACCTTAATCGGAATGGATATAAAATAATTCAGAGTAAGGACAAGTTTTGTTTTGGAATGGATGCAGTATTATTGTCAGGATTTGCAGACGCTAAATCAGGGGAAAATGTACTAGACTTAGGAACAGGAACAGGAATAATTCCTATTTTAATGGAAGCAAAGACCAACGGAGAGCATTTTACAGGACTTGAGATTCAGCATGAAAGTGCTGAGATGGCTACAAGAAGTGTAGAAATGAATGAACTGCAGGATAAAATTAATATTGTGACAGGTGATATAAAAGAGGCTTCGGGAATTTTCGGCGGAGCCACTTTTCACGTTATTACTACAAATCCGCCATATATGAATGAAAATCATGGATTGAAAAATCCTGAAATGCCTAAGGCGATTGCAAGACATGAAGTTTTGTGCAATTTGGAAGATGTAATAAGAGAATCGGCAAAGATGTTAAAGCCGAAAGGAAGATTTTATATGGTGCATAGACCACACAGGCTAGTTGACATAATATCACTAATGCGACAGTATAGAATTGAGCCTAAAAGAATAAGAATGGTTCATCCATTTGCAGATAAGGAAGCAAATATGGTTCTTATTGAAGGATGCCGTGGAGGTAAGTCCATGGTTAAGGTGGAAAAACCATTGATTGTATATAAAGAACAGGGCGTATATACAGATGAGATATATGATATATATGGTTATAATAAAGAAAAATGATTAATGTTTAAGTTGTGAATAGAAAATAAACATGGAGAAAGTCTATGAGTGAAGAAATTAAGCAGGGAAAATTGTATTTATGTGCAACACCAATTGGAAATTTGGAGGATATAACGTACAGAGTTGTAAGAATTTTGAAAGAAGTTGATATAATTGGTGCCGAAGATACAAGAAATAGTGTAAAATTATTAAATCATTTTGAAATAAAGACTCCAATGACAAGTTATCATGAATTTAATAAATATGATAAGGCAAAACAGTTGGTTCAAATGATGCTAAACGGGAAAAACGTAGCAATTATTACGGATGCCGGAACGCCTGGAATATCAGACCCCGGAGAAGAGGTGGTGAGACAGTGCTATGAAGCGGGAATAGAAGTTTCATCTCTTCCGGGAGCAGCAGCTTGCGTGACGGCACTTACAATGTCGGGACAAAAAACAAGAAGATTTTGTTTTGAGGCATTTTTACCTAGTGATAAAAAAGAAAAATCAACTGTGTTAGAAGAGTTGAAAAATGAAACAAGGACAATAGTAATTTATGAAGCACCACACCGCTTGGTAAGAACACTAAAGGAATTAAGAGATGCGTTAGGAAATAGAAGTATTACATTATGCCGCGAACTTACTAAGAAATATGAAGAAGCTGATAAAACAACAATTGATGGTGCAATAGAAAAATATAATGAAAAAGAACCAAAAGGAGAATTTGTTCTTGTAATAGAAGGAAAATCTCAGGAGGAGATTAAGGAAGAAAAAAGAAAACAGTGGGAAGATATGAGTATTGAAGAACATATGGAATATTATGTAAACCAAGGCAATGATAAAAAAGCTGCTATGAAATTGGTAGCAAAAGACAGAGGAGTTTCAAAAAGAGACATTTATAATACATTAATAAAAGAATAAGATGTCTATTTTTATAAAAAATTATTACGAAATAAATAAAAATATGCTAATTAATAAAACTATTTGAATTAATTAAAAAGAGATATTTAATAGTAATAAAAATAAAGGTAAAAGAATTTAGAAATAATTGTAACCAAAAAATTATAACAATTATGTTGTAATGATTAAATGATTTTGTTATAATTTTATGGTTTAATGAATTATAGTGTCAATTCTTAGAGAGTTTAATGAAAAAGTAAACATGTTAATTTAGTGAAAATGTGCTTTATGATGACATACAGTTAGACAGAAGTTTATGCAGAAATAGGTAGTAGTTTTTGGACAAGAGCATATCAAGTTTGGAAACTATTATTTTTTTGAGACTTAAAATTCTTATAATTTTATTAAATGTTATATAAGTTTATTTTAAAATACAAAAATTATTTACTAATGGAGAAAAAAATGAAACAGAAAATAGGAAGAATAGTAAAAATTATTTGTTTTTGTCTAGTGGCAGTATTAATGGTAAATGCTTTAGAAGGATTATTTAAACCAAAGTGGTTAGAAAATCGTTGGGCATCATCAAAAACAAATAAGAGCTTTTATGAATTGGAAAAAAACAGTACAGAAGTTTTATTCTTTGGAGCAAGCGTTATTGCTGCAACAGCAGATCCGTATCAGTTATATGAAGATTACGGTATTTCTTCATATAATTTAGGTGTTATGTCACAGCCGATGATAGGAACATTTTTTTGGTTCAAAGAGGCATTAGACACACAGGATATTAAAGTAGCAGTTGTCGAAATTAAATCTGCCGGAAAATCATCTGAAAAGGCAGAGGAAAAAGCAAGAAAATCATATGATTATATGAGAATTGGAAAAAACAAACTTCAATATGCAATTGAATACAATAGTGTTCAAAGAGACGAAGATGAAGTAAAACCGGATTTATTTTCATATTTATTCCCATTATCTTTATATCATTCAAGATGGTCAGAATTAAATTATGATGATTATGATTTCTTCTTAGGAAATAACAAAAGTTATACTAGAGGCTTTTCAGTATTATCAACACAATTTAAGGATATGAATACTTATATTGAAGAGGATGCACAAAAAGGCTTATATGATGGATTTGAAGTAGAGTCAGATAAAATTGAAAGTCCAAATGAAGTTAATGCTAAGTATGTGAGAAGAATAATTGAATTAGCTAAAGAAAGAAATGTTAAGTTATTATTCGTAAAGAGTCCTGACACAGGCTGGAAAGAAAAACAGCATAATTATATTCAAAAAATTGCGGATGAAAATGATATTCCGTTTATAGATATGAATCTTAAGAGCGTTAGAAAAGAACTTGATTTTAATTATAAAACAGATTTAGCTGATGCAATTCATTTAAATATAAAGGGAGCAAAAAAGACTTCAGAATTTTTGGGAAAATATTTAACTGAAAATTATGATCTTACTGATTACAGAGAAGGAAATAATAGCGTTAAGAAGAGTTTTGAAAAATATAAAAAATATTATGAAGCATCTATAAAAGAAGGTGAATTAAGTTTCCCGACAACTTTAGATGAATATTTAAAAGAAGTACAGGATAAGAGTAATGGAAATTATGAAGTCATTTTAGCAGCAGGTTCAAATGTTAATAATATTAAATTTACTGATGAACAGAAGAACACTCTTATAAATATGGGTGTTAGTAAAAAGATATTTGAAGATAGCGAATTTGGTACAAATATAGTAAGTGTTACAAATGATGGTAAGACATACAATGAAGTGGCTAAGCAGAGTGAAGACAGTGCAGTAAGTGTTTCATTAGGTGGAACATTTAGTGATGGAACAGACTATCTTGTGAAAGCTGATGCAACAGGAAGCACACTAAAGTTAAATGACAATGAATGTACAAGTTTAACATCTTATGGTTTTAATATTATAGTATACGATAAGCAACTAAAAAGAGTTGTAAGCACAGTTTATTTGTATTCAAATAATGGTGAAACTACATTGAACAGAGGAGAGTAGCTAAAATGGGCTTTAATACACTATCTTTTATCCCATTTCTATTAATAGTAATTTTATTGTATTTTACAGTTTTTAGAAAATGTCAGTGGATATTTTTATTAATTGCAAGTATTGCATTTTATTTATTTGCAGGACCTAAATATATTGTTTTTATAATTATTTCATCGCTAAGCACATATTTTTTCGCAAGAAAAATTCAGAAAATGCATGATGCTGAGGATAAAATTTTAAAGGAACGTGAATTCTCTTCAAAAGATGCAAAGAAGGCTTTTAAGAAAAGACGTACAAAACAAAGAAGAAGAGTCCTCGTAGTTGATTTTATTATTAATTTAGGATTGTTATGTGTAATTAAATATACAGATTTTATTTTATCAGGTGTATCCACAATCCTTTCAAAATTTGGAATGGATTGGAGTAAAGAGTTTAATTTCATACTTCCACTTGGAATATCTTTTTATACATTTATGCTTGTTGGATATATACTTGATGTTTATTGGAAGAGATATAGAGCAGAAACAAATTATTTTAAACTTGCCTTATTCTCAATGTATTTCCCTCATATTGTGCAGGGACCAATTGGAAGATATAACAGGTTAGCACCACAGTTTTTTGCAGATCATCCATTTGATTACAACAGAGTAACTAAAGGATTTCAATTAATCTTATGGGGTTACTTTGAAAAAATGGTAATATCTGACAGAATACAGGCATTTACAAATGGAATATTAGCAAATTGGCAGCAGCTTACAGGTTTTCCACTTTTACTTGGAATATCATTATTCTCAATTCAGTTATATTTAGACTGGATGGGATGTATGGATATTGCCCATGGTGTTTCTGAAATATTTGGAATTAATCTTGATAGAAACTTCTGGCATCCGTTCTTCTCAAAGAATATGCCTGAGTTCTGGAGAAGATGGCATATTTCACTTGGTGCATGGTTCAAAGATTATTTATTGTATCAGGTTTCAATGTCAGGATTATGTAAGAAAATTAATAAATTCACAAGAAGAAAATGGGGAAACCAGGCTTCAAGAGCATTTTCAGCAGTTATACCGGCAGCAGTTGTATGGATTGTTACAGGTGTTTGGCATGGTGCCGCAAGTTGCTTTGTGCTTTGGGGCGTATACCATGGAATTTTAATTATAACAAGTTCGTTATTTGAAATTCCAATACAGAAACTGTGTAAATTCCTTCATATTGATACAGAATGCTTTAGTTTTAATTTATTTAGAATGATTAGAACATTTATGCTTTCGACAATAGGTAGAATTTTCTTTGCAGTTTCAGCAGGATTTACAACAATGATTGAATTTACAAAGAGAATGTTTGACTTTAGACAGTTTGGACTTCACACTCTTTGGGATGAAAGTTTATTCTCATACGGATTAGACAGACATGGATTTACATTAGCTATGCTTTTAGTTGTATTAGTATGGTGTGTAAGTATGTTACAGGAAAAATTCGATAAAGATAATAAGACAGTCAGAGATGTAATTGCAGAACAGAATATTGTTTTCAGATGGGTTTTATATTTAGGACTTATTGCGGGAATTCTTATTTTTGGAATGTACGGTTCAGGATATGATGCCGGCGCATTCTTCTATGGTAAATTCTAATCTGAAAATACAATGATGTCCGGAGTAAATACGGTATGATAATTATTTTGTATAAATACAGAATAATTTTAGTCTTATAACTCCGGCATCTATAAATTTAGTAACATATGTTGAAGAGATAGTTTTAGGAGGATTTCATGAGTTACAATTCAATTTTGGAAGCGATAAAAACTAATTCAGAAATTAATCCCGGCAAATTATGTGTGGGAGACAAAAAGAATAAGGAAACATACGGGCAGTTTTGGAAAATGATAAATAAGGGAGCTGCTTATTTGGAAAAGAATGGTGTAAAAAAAGGTGACGTTGTAGTTTTAAGAGGCGCACAAAAGGTTGAATATTTATTTTCGATATTTTCAATTCAGCTTCTTGGAGCGATTGCATGTCCATTAGAAAAAGCTGTAAAAGAGGACAGAATTCTTGAAATTATGAATTTTGTAGAAACAAAGTATTTTCTTGATACTAAGAAATTAAAGGATACTTCTGCAGAATGCATTAGTTTAAAGGAAATGTTTAAAGAGGCAATGAATGATGAAACTGAATGTGATGTAAACAAGTATGAATTGCCTAAATCAGATGATTTATCAGAAATTTTGTTTACTACAGGTACTACAGGTAAGTCAAAAGGAATTAAGATAATCTGCAAAAACAATATAGCAATAGCGCAGAATGTAAGTGAAGCTATAGGAATAACTTCAGATGATGTTGAAATGGTTACAGCACCGTTAAATCATTCTATGGGACTTAGAAGAACATATTCCGTTTTTTATAAAGGTGGAACAGTTATAATGACTGACGGAGTAAAATTTGTTGAGGATTTCTTCAAATTATTGGACTTATACCATGTAACAGGACTCACATTTGCTCCTGCAATTCTTGAACAGTTATTGAAATTTGCAAAGGATAGATTTGGAACATATAGCGAACAGATTCATTATATACAGTTAGGTTCAGCACCTTTATCTGAAAAAGCAAAAGAAACATTAAAAGAAATGTTCCCAAATACAAAATTATTTAATATTTACGGCGCAACAGAATCTGGTTGTACTGTTAGTCTTGAATTTAGCAAATACGGAGATAAAAAAGGAAGTATTGGAATTCCAAACGTAAATGCAAATATAATTTTTGTAGATGACAATAGAAATATAGTTGATGCATCAGCAGAAAATCCGGGAAATCTTGCATTTAAGGGTGCAATGAACATGCCTGGTTATTTAAAAGAACCTGAAATTACTAAAGAGGTTTTAGACGATGAAGGCACTTTATATACAAACGACTTAGGCTATATGGGAGAAGACGGATTTGTATATTTACTTGGAAGAAAAGGCGATGTAATAAATATGGGTGGAATTAAGATTGCACCTTCAGAAATAGAAGAAGTTGTTGCACAGAACGAAATGATAAAAGAATGTGCATGTATTCCTATACCTGATGAAATTACAGGAGAAGCACCTAAATTATTTATAGTTATAAATGAAGGATATGAATATGATGAAAAAGCATTACATAAATTTATGACTGATAAATTAGAAGCGATAAGAGTTCCAAAAGTTGTTCAGGTAATAGATGAACTCCCAAGAACTTTTAATGGAAAAGTAATTAAACGTAAATTAAAAGAAATGTAACTTGTAAATAGAAAATCAGAGTGATTTTAAGAGTATTTTGAGATGAGGAATTAAAATGACAAAGACAAAACAGCGTATTTATTTATTAATAGGACCATTATTATTTGTTTTATGTTGTTTAGCAATACCGGAGAGTGCATTTCCGGCTTTAGCTGAAAGAGCAGCAATAGGAACGGTTGCATGGATGGCATTTTGGTGGGTAACAGCGCCTATCGATTATGCAGTAACAGCATTTTTACCAATAGCAATAAATGCTATTGTCACTATGTGCGATATGTCTGCAGTAATATCAAATTATGCATCTGAGACAATTTTATTATTACTTGGAGCATCAATATTGACTGTATCTTGGGAAGAAACAGGACTTGATAAAAGAATTGCAGCATCATTACTTGGATTAATTGGTGATAACTTAAGAATTCAGTTAATTTTCTGGTTTATGTTATCTACAGTATTATCTGCAATTTTACCAAATGCAGTAGTATGTGCAACAATTACACCTATTGCAGTTTCGATGTTAAAGTACATAGGTGAGGGTGATATTGAACATAGTAGAATTGGTTCAAAATTATTATTATACATAGCTTACGGTGCAGGACTTGGAGGATTGACATCACCACTTGGTGGAGCAATGAATCTTGTAACTGTTGATTATTTACAGCAGCTTACAGGAAAAGAATACATGTATATTTCATGGGTAATCCGTTTCTTACCAATTATGATTACATTACTTGTTATTAACATTGTTTTCATGATTAGGGATGTTAAAAAATCAGAAAGCCTTGGTGGATCAAAAGAATATTTTAGAAATGAATATAAAAAATTCCCACCAATGAGCATAGAAGAGAAGATTTCTCTTGGATTATTTGCAGTAGCAACAATACTTGCATTCACAAGACAGTTCTATCAGACATTATTACCAGGATTAAAACCGGCATATGTATTTATTATTTGTGCAATTTTATCATTCTTAATAACACGTTCTGATGGAGAAAGACTTATGCTCTGGAAATCAGTTCAGACAAAAATTATTTGGGAAATGATTTACATTTTTGCAGGTGGTCTTGCAGTAGGAACATTAATAAATGAATCAGGTGCAGCAGAAAGAATTGGTGAATTGGTTTCAGGAATGGGACTTACAGGTGGAGTTACAACAGTATTTGTAATTATAACAGTAACTTTACTTATGTCTGATGTAACATCAAATACAGCAACTGCAGCAGTTGCAATACCTATAGTTATATCTATAGTAAAGGGAATGAATTTAAATCCAATACCTTACGTTTACATTGCATCAGTAGGAGTAAATTTATCTTATATGTTACCAACATCAATCAGAGCAATACCTGTTGGATATGGTTTACAGCCAAAGTATATGCTTAAAGAGGGTTGGAAAATGACAGTAATCATTATAATAGCAATGACAATAGTATGCTCATTATTGTTAAAATATTGGCCGGCATTTAGTACAACGTAAATATTTACAGATTAACTTAAGATGGAAACTAAATTAATGAAGTTTATATTTAATAATGTTTCCAATAACTAGTCGCCGACTAGATAGAGAGGCAATACATGTTAGACGAGGAGCAACGAAATGAAAACCAGATTTAGAAAATATAGTAAAATATTGTTCGGTGTAATTATGATGTTATATTTTGTGGCAGTAAGTAATAACGTATACGCCGATGATGTTCAATTTACACAGAAAACATATAAAATATTGTTTGTAGGAAACAGTCATACATATTACAATGATATGCCAAAAATGTTTAAAGGACTTTGTGATGCAGATAAAATAAATTGTGAAGTTACATCGATTACATCACCAGGATACAAACTTAGCCAGTTTGCAGATAAGACTAACATGTATGGAAGTCAGGTTTATCAGGCATTAACAAATAATACATGGGATTATGTAGTATTACAGGAAAACAGGGCAGTTTTAGTAGAAAAAGAAGAAGAGGCAGAAGCAGCAGTTAATACTCTATACACTTTAATACATAATGCCGGAGCAAAAATGGTTATATATGCAACACAGCCAAATAATATTGGAAGCACATTTAAAGTAGATTCATTATCATTGTTTTTATCAGATTTTCAGATTGAACAGATTTTAACAAGAAATAACTTTAAAATAGCTGATGAATATGATGGACTTGTTGCAGCATCAGGAACTAACTTTATGAGAGTAATGCAGGATTATCCTAAAATTACAATGTATAAAACAGATAATCTTCATCCATCAGTAACAGGAAGTTATTTGGCAGCATGTACTATTTACAATACAATATTTGACAGAAGTCCATATGGAAATAAATATTTACCAAATAGTGAATATGATAAAGATAATTTAATATCAAAAGTTTCAATGGAAAATGCCCTTATAATGCAGAAAATTGCAGACAGCAGATTAAAAGTAGATAGTTATTATACAACAGTAAGTAAGGGACAAAATTCTAAATTGACAGCAACATTTACATCAACTCAGACAGATGAATCAGATACTACAGAAGATACTACTAAAAAAACAGAAGATGTAACAAAAACCTCAGATGAAAAAGAGACAACAGTTACTGATAAGAAAGATACTACACCAACATATACAAATAAAATAATGTGGGATGCTGTTGATGCAAACAGTATTTCAATCAACAGAATTACAGGTGAATTTACTGCATTAAAGGCCGGAAAATATCAGGTAATGTCAACAACAGACAGCGGTTTAATATGCTATTCAACAATTGATGTAAAACAGCCATCAACAGCTTTTAACATTAATGAAAGCAAGATTTTAAAAGTTGTAAGGGGATATGTAGGAAAATATACTACTACGATAGCACCTGATGATACAACAGATACAATTACATGGAAGAGTAATTATCCGGATATAGTTTCTGTTGATGCACAGGGAAATATACAGGCAAAAAAAGTAGGCATAGCAAAAATAACTGCTGTAACTACAAGCGGAATTAAGTCAGAACGTTATGTGCGTGTAAAGTTAAAGATACCAGGTAATGTTAAGCTGACAAAAAAGGTAAAAAAAGTTAAGAAAAAGAAAGTATATCGTGTAAATGTAAAATGGAGTAAAAATACAAGGGCTACTAAATATTATGTATTCCGTAAAATGGAAGGCAAAAAGGTATTTAAAAGAGTCGCAACAACTACTCAGGCAAAATACATAGATAAAAATATTAAGAAAAATAAAACTTATTCTTACAAAATACAGGCGATATATTCAAATAGCAAACTTAACAGTGATAAAACAGCAGAGTATAACATAAAAGTTAAATAATAAAGTTTTAAGAATATTAGCAAATTATAAAAATTAATTATAAAGACCTCTAAAATGTGTAGATTATATACAAAAATCTGTTATTTTAGAGGTTTTTTACGTTAAAAAAATTAACATATATATATTAAAAAATGTTTAACAAAAATAGTTTATTGGAAATTTTGTTGACAAACAAAAACAAGGTGACTATACTTTAAGCAGAAATTAAATAAAAATTCTTCGGGGCAGGGTGATATGCATAAAGCATAAATTCCCAACCGACGGTAAGTGTTCAGAGCGTAAAGATGCACGAGTCCGTGACCTGCGAAAGCAGCTGATTTGGTGAGAATCCAAAACCGACAGTATAGTCTGGATGGGAGAAGAATAGATGATGTAATTAATCTTCATCAGTAATAAGGATTTAATCTGATTATAGATGGTTATCCGGTTAGATGTTTGTATGATTTACACAACAATTAATTAGATAAATACAACTGATGATAATTTGCTAAAAACCATACGCGAATAGGAATTAGCGATGAATAGATTAATAGACATTTTGTATTTGTGCGAAAGCCCCTTTGAATGAAAGGAGGCTTTTTTTGAACCCAAAATACATGAAAAGAGCAATTGAATTAGCAAAAAAAGGTATAGGTTATACAAATCCAAATCCTATTGTAGGATGTGTTGTGGTTAAGAATGACAAAATTATTGCGGAGGGTTATCACAAAAAAATAGGTGGATTTCACGCAGAACGAAATGCACTTACAAATTGCAAAGAAGATACAACAGGAGCAGAACTTTATGTAACGCTTGAACCGTGTTGTCATTATGGAAAAACACCACCATGTACGGAAATTATTATAGAAAAAAAGATAAAAAAAGTTTATGTGGGAAGCATGGATCCAAATAAGCTTGTAGAAGGAAAGGGCGTGAAGATTTTAAAAGAACACGGAATTGAAGTTAAGTGTGGAATTTTAAAAGATGAATGTGACAAGTTAAACGAAGTATTTTTTCACTATATTACAAACAAAACACCTTATGTTGTAATGAAATATGCTATGACTATGGATGGAAAAATTGCATGTGAAAATGGAGATTCAAAATGGGTTACAGGTAAAGACGCAAGAGAGACAGTTCAAAAAATGCGAAAGCAGTATATGGGAATAATGGTTGGAATTAATACAGTACTAGAAGACAATCCGATGTTAAATTGCCGAATAGAGGAAAATGTCGACCCGATAAGAGTAATATGCGATTCAAATTTAAGAATACCATTTGAAAGTAATATTGTTAATACGGCAAATAAAATACAAACAATAGTTGTTTGCACAAATGAGGCTGATACAGATAAACAAAAATATTTAGAAGAATGTGGGGTTGAAGTCGTAAGGCAGAAAAGGAAAGGAAGAGTTAATTTATCAGAACTTATGAAAACATTAGGTGAGAAAGGGATAGACAGTATATTGCTTGAAGGTGGTGGAACACTTAACGCGCAGGCATTAAAAGAAAATATTGTAAATAAAATCTGTTGTTTTATAGCACCTAAAATTGTAGGTGGAGCTGATGCTAAATCACCAATTGAAGGAAAAGGCGTAGAAAAAATGATGGAAGCTTACAGCATAGAAAATATGGAAATTCAAAAATTAGGAAACGATATTATGTTAACCGGATATTTGAAAAGAGGTAGTCAATGTTTACAGGAATTATAGAGGAAACCGGTCAGATAGAATACGTTAACAGCAATAGTGAGAAATATCAGATTGGAATTAAATGTGAAAAGGTTTTAGAAAAAACAGTAGTTGGAGACAGCATAGCAGTTAACGGCATTTGCCTTACAGTCACAAAAATGTGGAAAAATGGATTTGAAGCGGATGTGATGTCAGAAACGTTAAAAAGAACCGGTTTAAATGGAAGCAAAAAAGGTACATGTGTAAATCTTGAAAGAGCTATGGCAGCAGATGGACGATTTGGAGGACACATCGTTAGTGGTCATATAGATGGAACCGGGATAATAGGAAGTATACGTGAAGATAAAAATGCAGTATGGTATGAAATTTTGGCAGATGATGAAATTATAAAATATGTGGTTGAAAAAGGGTCAATATCAATTGATGGAATAAGTCTTACAGTCGCTTATGTTGATAAAAAAGGATTTAAAGTATCCACAATACCACACACAAGGATAAGCACAAATTTAAAATACAGAAATGTTGGAGATACAGTAAATCTTGAGTGTGACATTATAGGAAAATATGTAGAAAAGCTATTAGGCTATTCAGAATGTAATGAAAAGAAAGAATCAAAAATTACAGAAAGCTATTTAATAGAAAATGGATTTTAAAGAAAGAAGGAATATAAAATGAGCAAAACAATAGGAACAATAGAAGAAGCAATTAAGGATATAAAAGAAGGAAAAGTTATTTTAGTAATAGATGACCCTGATAGAGAAAATGAGGGGGATTTGGTATGTGCAGCAGAATTTGCAACAACTGAAAATGTAAATTTTATGGCAAGTTATGCAAAAGGACTAATTTGCATGCCTATGGAAGAAGAACTGTGTGAAAAACTTGACTTGGAGCAAATGGTAAAAGTTAATACTGATAACCACTGCACAGCGTTTACAGTTTCAATTGACCATGTATCAACTACAACAGGAATATCAGCGGTCGAAAGAGGAATTACGGCGAGAGCAATTGTAGGCAAAGATGCAAAGCCGGAAGATTTTAGAAGACCGGGCCATATGTTCCCACTTAAAGCAAAAAAAGCAGGAGTATTAGAAAGAACAGGTCATACAGAAGCTACAGTTGACATTGTAAAATTAGCAGGACTTAAACCTTGTGGATTATGCTGTGAAATAATGAGAGAAGATGGAACAATGATGAGAACAACAGAACTTCTTGAATTTGCACAGGAACATAATCTTACGGTAATTACAATTGCTGATTTGGTTAAATACAGAATGGAAAGAGACAGTTCAGTAAAAAGAGAAGCGGTTGCAAAGATGCCAACGAAATATGGAAACTTTAATATCGTGGGTTATCAAAATAAAACAACAGGGGAACATCATGTTGCATTAACTATGGGAGATGTAGGAAATGGAGAGCCTGTTCTTTGCAGAGTACATTCGGAATGTCTTACAGGAGATGTATTCGGTTCTAAAAGATGCGATTGTGGACAACAGCTTGAGAAAGCAATGGAGATGGTTGCAAAAGAGGGAAGAGGAATAATACTTTACTTAAGACAGGAAGGAAGAGGAATTGGATTAATAAATAAACTTAAAGCATATGAGCTTCAGGAACAGGGATTAGATACAGTAGATGCAAATCTAAAACTAGGATTTCCGGCAGATATGAGAAGCTATGGAATGGGAGCACAGATTTTGGCAGACCTTGGAGCAAAAAAACTAAGAATTATGACAAATAATCCGGCAAAAATTACAGGCTTGTCAGGATATGGAATAGAAATAGTTGAAAGAGTTCCGATACAGATAGAAGCACAAAAATATGATGAATATTATTTGAGAACAAAGCAGTTAAGAATGGCACATATGACAACTTACTAAGATTATTTGCTGAACCCGATTTCTTAAATTTAACGAAATAACGCTCGCGCTGCTTGCCGCTCGTAGCGGTTCTAAAGTTTTAGCACACAGCCTGACTTTGTAACTTACAGTTTCAAGTCAGGCTATGCACCAAAGCTTTGAACCGACGGCGACAAATGCTATTTCTTTTAAATTTAAGAAATCTGGTATAAGCAATTTAATGTTAAGTGTAATAATGTCAGAACTTATAATTTAAACCATACTTTAAAAAACTGACATCAAAATATATTATACAAGAGGAGATTTAAAATGAGAACTTTAGAAGGAAAATTAGTAGCAGAAGGATTAAAAATTGGTATTGTAGCAGCAAGATTTAATGAGTTTATTGTAAATAAACTTGTAAGCGGTGCAGAAGATGCATGCGTGCGACATGGAGTTAATGATGACGATATTACATTAGCGTGGGTTCCGGGTGCATTTGAAATTCCTATAGTAGCAAAGAAAATGGCTCAGTCAGGAAAATATGATGCCATTTTATGCTTAGGAGCAGTAATTAAAGGCTCGACAGATCATTATGATTATGTATGTGCAGAGGTAAGCAAAGGAATTGCAATGGTAGGAATGGAAACAGGAGTGCCTACAATGTTTGGAGTATTAACAACAGACAACATTGAACAGGCAATAGAAAGAGCAGGAACAAAAGCAGGAAATAAAGGATTTGATGTTGCATGCTCAGCAATTGAAATGGCAAATTTAAATCGCATGCTGTAAATTATGTAATTATTATGGTAGGCTTGCGTAAAATATAATAATTCATTTAATAATAAAAGGAAAAATTAAGTGCTAAATTATATTTGGGCAGGAATGATTATATTGTCAGTGCTTTATGGAATGGCAACAGGCAGGATGGAACAGGTAGGAAATGGAGCAATAGAATCCACAAAAGAGGCTGTGAGTATGTGCATTACAATGCTTGGAATTATGAGCATGTGGATGGGATTTATGAACGTGGCTTCTAAAAGTGGAATGATAAAAAAACTGGAAAAAATACTTGAACCGATTATTATGTGGCTGTTTCCGGGTCTGCCTCATAACCATAATGCAAGAGAACCGATAGTAACTAATATAATTGCAAATATATTAGGCTTGGGATGGGCGGCAACACCGGCAGGACTAAAAGCAATGGAGGCATTGGCAGAAAATCCATTAGAACAGAGTGGATACGTATTAAGTGAAAATAAATCAGAGATAAAGAGGCAAAGAAAAAGAAAGTGTACATTTCCAAAGCATATTGCAACTGATGAAATGTGCACTTTTTTAGTATTAAATATTTCTTCACTTCAAATTATTCCTGTAAACATTATTGCGTATAGAAGTCAATATAGTGCAGTAAATCCGTCAGCAGTTGTGCTTCCGGCAATTATTGCAACAAGTTTCAGCACAGGAGCAGGGATATTGTGGTGTAAAATAATGAGTAGAGAGTAATGTCAATCGTTTGACATAACTAATTGATTATTATAAAATTAGTTGATTAATTATACATGGAGGAAATGACAATGAGAAATACAGTAAAAAAAGCAATGGCGATAGCAATTGCAGTCTCAATGACAACAAGTATTGCAACAGTAGGTTATAACAAGATTCAGGCACAGGAAACAAATAAAACAGTAACTTTTTCAGTAGAAAAGTTTACAATTGGACAGGGTTATGTAGTTGAGCCTGTAAGCGTTGAAGTTAGTGACGATATGACAATATCTGATGTATTTGAGAAAGTAATGAATGAAAAAGAGATTAAATATACAGGTTCAAAAAACTATGGATATTTATATTTGCAAAGCATAGAGAATGCTGATACAGGAATTATTGACATACCGGAAGAAATAGCAAAAATGCCTTCTTATGAAAGTTCATATGAGTATGAAGGAGAAACTTATACAACATCATATTCAGCTCCGTCAAATGAAAAAAATGATGGTAATACACAGCCAAACAATGGTTTAGGAGAATATTCATATAATAGTATGGCTGGATGGATGATTTCTGTAAACGGAGATAATGATAATGGAAATCTTACACCGGCAGATATTGTAAAAGATGGTGATGTAATCAGATATCAGTTTTCAGTATATGGATGGGGAGCAGATGTTGGATTAAGCAATTATGCAGGAATGGAACCATTAAAGGTTGCCGATAAAACAACTCTGACAAAAGAATTAGCAAAAATTAATAAAAATAAAGCAGTATGGATGAATAATGAAAATGTTAAAACTGCGTATGAAAATGCAATTAAAGTTGCAACAAAATTGATGGCAACGCAGGATGAAGTTGATGAGGTGGTTGCAGAATTAAAGAAAGCTGAAAACGAAACAACTACAGGACAGGATGCGACAACAGTGCAACCTACAACAACAATTCAGCCTACAACAGCAGAAACAACAGTGCAGGCTACAACAACAGAAATACAGACATTAGGAAAAGCAACTGTAAACTCAGTAAAGAAAGTAAAAGCAGGAAAAGCAAAAATTTCAATTAAGAAAATTGCAGGTGCAGAAGGATATCAGTACAAATACTCTTCAACAAAGAATTTCAAAAAAGGAACAGTAATTGTAAAGACTACTAAAAAGAATGTTTTAATAACAAAGAAATTTAAGAAAAATCAGAAATGCTACGTTAAAGTAAGAGCTTACAAAACAGTAAATAAAGTAAGAGTTTATGGAAAATGGAGCAAAGTTAAATCAGTAAAAATTAAGTAATAAATATTTATATTAGAGGAAACACATGAAAAAATTATTAGCAACAATTGCAATATTCTTTATGTGTGTCTCAACTTCAGTTATGGGAAGTCAGACACCGTCAAAGGATGATATAGAAAACACAATAAATAAAATTTCATATTATCAGATGAATACGGTAAAAAATCCAGCATACGGAAGCGTAGGCGGAGAATGGACGGTGTTTGGACTTGCCAGATGTGGAAATATCAAAGATGAATATATAGAAAAATATGTAGGCAATGTATCAAAAACAGTTGCAGATAACAAAGGAATTTTATCAACAAGAAAATATACCGAATATGCAAGAACAATTATTGCATTAACTGCAATTCAAAAAAATCCTCAGAATTTTTCGGGATACAATTTATTACAGCCTCTTGCATCATTTGAAAATATAATGATACAAGGTGTAAATGGAGCTGCTTACACACTTATGGCGTTTGATTGTGGCAATTATGAAATTCCGGACGCAATGACAGGAAAACAGACAACAAGAAATAAGTTAATTGATTTCTTAGTAAAACAACAATTGAACAATGGCGGATGGAATTATATGGGGACAGAAGCAGATGTTGATGTGACTGCCATGGTTATTCAGGCACTTGCTCCATACTATAATGAAAAACAAAATGTAAAAGAAAGCATTGATAAAGGACTTGCAAATCTTAGCACTTTACAGAAATCTGATGGTGCATATGGAAATACAAGTGACTCAAACTGTGAAAGTACAGCACAGGTTTTAACTGCATTATCTGAAATGAGAATAAAAATTGATGATAGCAGATTTGTGAAAAACGGCAAAACCGTATATGATGGTTTAATGACATTTTATAAAGATAATGGTGCTTTTTGCCATACGAAGGGAAAAGGCGCAAATCAAATGTCTACAGACCAGGCAATGTATGCAATAACAGCTTATTACAGAAGTATATCAGGAATGAACAGACTCTATGATATGAGTGATGGAATTATTAAAATAGAAAATATAAAGGTAGAAACAACTAAGGCAGATAATAAAGAAGAAACAAAAAGTAGTGCGTCTGATAAAAATAAGAATGATGCAAATAACAACGATAAAAACAATTCCACAAGTAAAAACACAAAAAGGAATGCATCATCAAATTCAAAAAATAATAGTAAATCAAATGGAAATACGTTAAATAATAGCGATGATAACGACAATAGAGAAAATAATGAATCTAAGAATAGAAAAGATAATAATGTAGAAACGGAAGAAAATACTAATACTACAGATAACTTAGAAAATGCTACAGATGTTTTAGAAAATAATGATGAAGAAAATAAGATAGCTACAGACAATAATATAGAACAAACAGAAAATAAAAATTCAGTTAATAATAAAGAAAATGTTACTAAAGAAACAAAACACAAAAATAGAAGACCTTATATTATACTGATTTTTGGAATATGTTGTGGTATAGCCGGAAAATTTGGATTTGATATTTATAAATATAAGAAGAAAAGAGTGACAAATAAAGATGAACAAAACTAATTTGAGAAAATTAAGCATATGTATAATTACAATACTTATGACATTTTCCTTGTGGGGCTGTGGAAATAGTAAAAGTGTAAAATCTGAAAAGGCAACACAAAAATGTACTTTGTATGTGACTTGTATAAATGCAATAAATAGTAACAAATTACAGGATAATATACGAAAAGCACAACCAAAAGATGGCGTGATATATGAGACAAAGGAAGTTAAATTTACAGAGGGGGAATCCTGTTTCGAAATTTTAGAAAGAGAATTGAAAAATGAAGGAATACTGATTGAAAGTAGCATAACGCCGGCAACAAAAAGCGTATATATAGAAGGAATTAATAATTTATACGAATTTGACTGTGGAAAACAGTCAGGTTGGATGTATACTGTAAATGGAGATGTACCAAATGTAAGTTGCAGTGAGTACAAGATTAAAGAAAATGATGAAATAAAATTTCAATATACATGTAATTTAGGAGAGGATATAGAAAAGAAATGAGAGAAGAATTCGGAAGATTTCACCCGGTAGTAAATATATTATTTTACGCATTTATATTGGGAATTACTATGTTTGTGAATCATCCGATTATGATATTCATTTCTTTTTTATTTGCCACGGTTTATTTTGTAATTGTATACAAAAACAAAAAAATAAAAAAGTTAACAGGGTTATTAGGCTTGTTTATTTTTGCAGGGCTGATAAACCCTCTTTTTTCTCATAGAGGAATTACGGTGCTATTCTTTTTGCCAACAGGAAATGCAGTCACTTTGGAATCTATTATATATGGAATGTTTGCAGCAGGAATTTTAGTTACGGTAATGATTTGGATTTTTACATTTCAAAAAATAGTAACGGAAGATAAAATTATAGCTGTATTTGGGAAGATAGTACCTACGCTTGCTTTAATTTTTTCAATGGTATTAAAATTTGTACCGGCATTTGTGGCTCATGCAAAAGAAACTTCGGATGTAAATATAGTTATGGCAATTGCAAATGAAAGTGATATTAACAAAATGAATTTTATTCGAAAAGTAAAAATGCAGGTGAAAAATTTTTCTATTACAGCAACATGGGCATTGGAAAATTCAGTGGATACGGCTGATTCGATGGCATCAAGAGGCTACGGAGTAAAGAGAAGGACAAATTTTAATAATTATAAATTAACATTAAGGGACATAATCGCCTTGATATGGATTATATTTTTGGGCGGAATTGTAGTTTTAGGGTGTATATTTGGATGTGTTAAAACATACTACTATCCGATGTTTTATATAGAAGAAAATAAGTATGCAACATTGGTTTACATAACATATTTAGCACTTTGCGCAACACCAATTTTAATAAATATTATGGAGGAGATAAGATGGCTCAGATTGAAATCAAAAATTTAACATTTAAATATGCTATGGCAGATTCTCCATGTTTAAAAAATGTTTCATTAAATATAGAAAATGGTGATTTTGTTGTTGTATGTGGAAAATCAGGCTGTGGAAAGACGACATTGCTCAGATGTTTAAAAAGTGTACTTACTCCAAATGGAGACAAAGCTGGGGAAGTCTTATTTGAAAATAAAAAAATTGAAGAAGTTGATGAAAGAACTCAGGCAATGAAAATTGGATTTGTAATGCAGAATCCTCAACAGCAGATTGTAACGGACAAAGTATGGCATGAGCTTGCATTTGGTTTGGAAAACATGGGAATGGCAAGAGAAGAAATAGGGGCAAGAATTGGCGAGACAGCAGAATATTTTGGAATAGCAAAATTATATGAAAGGACGACAAACAGCCTTTCAGGCGGACAAAAACAGTTACTTAATCTGGCGGCAGTTATGACAATGCAGCCTAAGGTAATAATTTTAGACGAACCTACAGCTCAGTTAGACCCTATAGCGGCAGAAAAATTTATTCAGATGTTACATAAAATAAATGATGAACTTGGAACTACTGTTATTATTTCTGAACATAGATTAGACCAGTTGTTACCTGTTTGCAGTAAAGCCGTAGTTATGAAAAATGGAGAAATTTTAGCTGATGAAAATAGTTATAAAGTCGCAGATAAACTTTATAATACAGAAGAATTTCAATTTATGCCTATACCGACTCAAATTTATAAAGAGATTGGAGAATTATCTGAAAATATTCCACTTACAGTAGGTCAGGGAAGAAAATGGATTGAGAATTATGTAAACCAAAATCAGATAATAAAAGAAAATATAGCAAAACAAAATAGATTAATCAACTTAGAGTATGAGAATAAAGATAAAAATAAATCTGCGAAAGATATTGCAATCAGTGGAAAAAACATATGGTTCAGATATGAACGTGATGGAGCAGATATAATTAAGGGGATTAGTGTTAATATAGAAAATGAGCAGATTTACTGCATATTAGGAGGAAACGGTGCAGGAAAATCAACATTAATTAAAATATTGTGTGGAATATTGAAGCAATATAGAGGAAAAGTAAAAATAAATGGCAAAATTGTGTACATGCCACAGAATGTCCAGACAATGTTTCTTCATGACACGGTTATAGATGAGGTTGATGGAAATAAAGATATTTTAACAAAACTAAATCTGGATAAATATGAAAAAACACATCCATATGATTTGAGTGGAGGTGAGCAGCAAAAGCTTGCAATGGCAAAGGTGTTGTTGTGTAATCCTGATATTTTACTTTTAGATGAACCAACAAAAGGAATTGATGTAATTTATAAAAAAGAAATGGGAAAAATAATTCTTGATTTAAAAAAACAGGGAAAGACGATTGTAATAGTAAGTCATGACGTGGAATTTTGTGCAGAATATGGAGACAGATGTGCTATGTTTTTCCAAGGAAAAATTATTTCAGAAAGCAGCATAAGAGAAATGATTTGCACAAACAGATTTTACACAACAGTTTCTCATAAAATGGCAGGAGAATTAATTGAAAAAGCAATTACAAAGGAGGAAGTAGTATGGTCAATGACAGCCGGTTCTATTACGGAGTAGGTTTATTAATTATACTTATTTCATTTGTTGTATTTGCGTTAGGATTTGAAAAAAGAAAACCGAGGGCAAGAGAAATAGTAATGCTTGTGTGCATGATTAGTTTTGCAGTTATCGGGAGAGTTATTTTTTACATGACTCCACAGGTAAAACCTTGCGCTGCAATTATAATTATTACAGGAATTGCATTAGGTAAGAAGGCAGGATTTTTAACAGGAGCCATGACGGCATTTGTGTCAAATTTTTTTATGGGTCAGGGTCCCTGGACACCATGGCAAATGGTAGCCTTTGGACTTTTAGGATATATTTTTGGAATTGCATACAGTAAAAGGAATGTGGGAAGTTATATTCCTAAGAAGCAAAAAAATTTTATTTGTTTTATGGGGATGCTTGCAACAATAGTTGTTTATGGTGTTATTATGGATACGGCAACAGTGCTTATGTCTACAGACAGTCCAAGTGTTCAGGCTTTTATAACAGCTTATACTGCAGGATTTATTATGAATGTAATACATGGTATATCAACTTTTATATTTTTATGGTTTATGTTAATTCCGATGCTAAAAAAAATTGATAGAGTTAACATTAAATACGGAATGTATGTAAAATAAGTAGCAAAAAGTATTTACAAAAAACGAGCAAAAATAACACAAAAACAAGTAAAATAAATATGATTGACATTTGTAAACAAAGTGTTAAAATAAACGTGGTGCGAAGATGTACATAGTGGTACTTCGCACTATATTTTTGTTTCGTATATAAGAAACTAATGAGAAAAGAGGTAGGAAAAATGGATTACAAATTTCTTTTAGACATAGCTATTATTCTAGCTAGTACAAAGATTCTTGGTCTCTTCACAAAGAAAGTTAATATGCCACAGGTTGTTGGTGCTCTTTTGGCTGGTGTTATTTTAGGACCTGCATGTGTAGGAGTGTTAACAGAAACAGACATGATACAGAATATGGCAGAATTAGGTGTAATTGTTCTTATGTTCTGCGCAGGTATGGAAACTGACATTGAAGAACTTAAACGAAGTGGAAAAGCTTCATTTGTAATAGCACTTTTAGGTGTTATAGTTCCTTTAGTTGTTGGTGGTGGTGTTGCATATTTATTCATTAATAATGGATATATTGACACATCAGATGTTACAAGTTCAGTATTTTTACAGTCAGTATTTATTGGTGTAATTTTAACAGCAACTTCTGTAAGTATTACAGTTGAAACTTTAAAAGAATTAGGTAAATTAAAAACTAAATCAGGAAATGCAATTCTTGGAGCTGCCATTATCGATGATATTTTAGGTATCATAGCTCTTACAATTGTAACAAGTTTAGCTGACACATCAGTAAATATTGCAGTTGTTTTATTTAAGATAGTATTATTCTTCGTATTTTGCGGAGTTGTCGGAGTTATTGTTTATTATGCATTTAAGAAATGGTGTGAAATTAGTGGTAAAGGAATGCACAGACATGCAATTATTGCATTCGTTATCTGCCTTGTAATGGCATTTTGTGCAGAACATTTCTTTGGAGTTGCAGATATTACAGGTGCATTCTTCGCAGGCTTAATTATATCAATGACTCAGAAAGATCAGTTCATCGCATCAAAATTTGATGTATTATCATATTTGCTTTTAAGCCCAATTTTCTTTGCAAGTATCGGTCTTAAGGTTGAACTTCCAAAGATGGGACCTGCAATAATTGCATTTGCAGCAGTAATAACATTAGTTGCATTGTTAACAAAGATTATCGGTTGTGGACTTGGCGCAAAGGTTTGCGGATACAAGAATTATCAGGCACTTAGAATTGGTGTTGGTATGATTTCAAGAGGTGAAGTTGCCTTAATCGTAGCCAGCAAAGGTGCAGCAGTAGGTCTTATGAGTAACAATATTATGGGACCAATTATTATAGTCGTTGTTATTACAACAATCATTACACCTATTTTATTAAAACCTGTATTCAATAAGGAAATTATCCCTATTGAAGGAGAAGCATCACTTGCAGATAATTACAAGAAGATTGATGAATACAGAACAGGTGAAAAACAGGATAATTAAAATTGACATAATGGATTTTTATACATAAAATGTCATAGCTTAATCAAATGGTTAGGCTATGGCATTTTTTTTATGTAAAATTCATATTATTTATAAAAATAAAATGGCAGGTGCTAAGTGAATATTGCAACATTGTCTAATTACATAATTCCCATTTTAATATTAATAATAGTTTTATATGGATTAAAGAAAAAAACGAAAGTGTACATTGATTTTGTAGATGGGGCAAAAGATGGATTTGCGACAGTAATAAAAGTTATGCCGACTTTAATAGGGTTAATGGTGGCGGTAGGAATGCTTAGAGAGTCAGGAGCAATGGACTTTTGTGGCAAACAGATTGGAAAAGTAACAAAATATATTGGATTTCCGGGAGAGTTAGTGCCGTTAAATATAGTAAAAATATTTTCGTCTTCGGCAGCAACAGGAATGCTTCTTGATGTTTATAAAAAATATGGAGTAGATTCATATATTGCAAATGTAGCTTCAATCATATTGAGTAGTACAGAAACGGTTTTTTACACGATGTCGGTTTATTTTATGACTGCAAAGGTAACAAAGACAAGATGGACTCTTCCAGGAGCATTATTTGCCACTCTTGCCGGAACAATTGCAAGTGTAATGGTAGCTAAATTAATGTAGCTGATAAATAATTTAACTAAACTTAGTGCAAAATTAATATTAGAGACAAGTTGAAATGAAAAAAATATAAAATTATAATGTAATAAATAGTGTTAGGACGAATAGTCTGTGTATATGAAATATAGTAATAAATTCGGAGGTGCATCTATGATTTATACGGTTACATTTAATCCTTCTATTGATTACATAGTAACAGTAGAAGATTTCAAAGAGGGATTTGTAAACAGAACATCTGAGGAGTTAATGTTCCCTGGTGGAAAAGGAATTAATGTTTCAATGGTACTTAGTAATCTTGGATTTGAAAATACAGCTTTAGGATTTTTGGCAGGATTTACAGGCGACAGTGTTCAGGGAATGCTTACAGCAAATGGTGTAAATGCTGACTTCATAAAAGTTAATGAAGGTATAACAAGAATAAATGTTAAAATCAGAGCTCAGAAAGAAAGTGAAATAAATGGTATGGGCCCTGGAATAAAACAGGACGATATTGATGCGTTATATGAGAAATTAGACAAAATTCAGGATGGGGATATTTTAGTTTTAGCAGGAAGTATACCATCAGTAATGCCTGAAACAATGTACAGTGATATTATGGAACACTTACAGGGAAAAGATATTAAGATAGTTGTTGATGCAACAAAAGATTTACTTGTTAATGTTTTAAAATACAAACCATTTCTTATTAAGCCAAACAATCATGAATTAGGTGAAATATATGGAGTTACATTAAATACAAGAGATGAAGTTGTGCCTTATGCAAAGAAAATGCAGGAAGCCGGAGCAAGAAATGTTTTAATTTCAATGGCAGGCGAAGGCGCAGTATTAGTTTCAGAAGATGGACAGGTTTACAAGAGTGAATGCCCAAAGGGAAAAGTTAAGAATTCTGTAGGAGCCGGTGATTCAATGGTAGCGGGATTTATCGCAGGCTATTTAGAAAGTGGCGAATACAAAGAGGCTCTTAGAAAGGGCTTGTTAACAGGAAGCGCAAGTGCATTTTCTGATAATCTTGCAACAAAACAAGAAGTAGAAGAATTAGGAAAGACATTCCAACTTTAAAATAAAATAAACCTACAAAAAATTCCGGCAGATTTTATGCCGCAAACACGTTGATTTTTTTATTTTGCTACGCCGCTTATTATAAATTAAAAAGTTAAACTCGCTTTTTGGCTCATACATAACTTTTTAATTTAAGCTATGCTCGCAAAATTTCAAAAATCTGCCTATCGTTTGCAACATAAAATCTGCCGGAATTTTTTGGCGTATATTTATTTCTTATCAATAAAAACTAAAGCAAATGAAAATATACACTACAATTAAGAATATATGAATTGTTATTTTGTCGCTGGTAGCATCAACAATTATTTTCTAACATCCATTTTTTAATTACATCAAATGGTGCAGGACCAAACTTTAAGATAAACTCATGAAAGTTACGTAAAGCATTTTTCTCAGAATGTTTTTCCATATATAAATTCTTTAACTCGTTTATTTCAAGATAACCAACATAATATTGCAAATAATTTGCCGGGGATTCAGTAACGGAATTATATATTTCAGTCTGTATATCAGGCTGGGAAAATCCATAATGTTTTAAAAATGCTCCGGTGTCTTCAGGTGTCCAACCTTCATAGTTAACCCCAATATCTACAAGAGAATAAAGCCCAAGAGAAAATGAGGCACTACAATTTAATGCTTTTGCAAGAGATGGATCAGCTACTTCATAACTGTAAGACAAAAATTCGGCATAAGTTGCCCAACCTTCGGTATATCCACCAAAACTTAAAAGAGAGCGAATTGCAGAAGGATTAGTAGTGGAGAAAACATGGTTTTGGTACAAATGTCCGGGAAATCCTTCATGGGCTAAAGTTGTATATAAATCCTGATTCTTAAATTTGTCACTTTTGTTGACATAAATAGTGTTTTTGTCAGGCATATCAATCGGTGGAGAAAGATAAAATGCCGGACTTAAATAGTCCTGAAGAGAAGGTTCAACATATTTTAAATCATATTTAATGGAATCTAATTTGCAGATTTCATAAAATGAACTGTCAGGATTATTTATTTTGTCTTTTAAATCCTTAAGTATATCTGTAGGTTCTGTAATAGTAGTTGAAGTTGAATTATAAAATTGTGATTCAAGTTCAGGATTAGAAGTAAATAAAGAAGAAACCTGAGTCATATCGGCGGCAATCTGACTTTGAATACGTGCTTTTAATTCAGAAACCGTTTTGGTACTTCCGGTTTTAGAGGAAACAAGATATTCATAATAAGCTTTACCTTGTTTAGAATCTGCAAGAGTATAGTATTCTAAGTCTTTGTTTATATAATAAGAAGAATTAAAATGGGATAATTTGTCAGCAAGTTTTTTATACGAAGATAAAACATAATTATTTACATAATCTTCGTTTAAATTTAAGTAATTAGTAACTGTTTTGTCTGACAGGAATTTGCATTTTTTTAATCTGGAATTAAATGTTTCTATTAATAAATTATTTTTTTGGGAAATGTCGTTAATTAAGGAAAGACATTGAGCAATAATTGACTCACAATTTGATTTAGACATAAATGTTTTGTTATCAATTTTTTCAGATTCAAAATTTATAATGCTATCAAAAAAATCGGGAACACTTTTTAATAGTAAAAAATAGTTTTTTATGTCTTTTTCGGAATAAAATTCGTATTCAGATAATAAAATAGGAAGTTGTGCCTGAATTCCTGTTGTAGGATTAAGGCAATCATAATATTTGCATAAATCTCCAAAATCTAATTCAGTACGAAAGTGAGAAAGTAAAATGTCATATGTAATCTGTTGTGATTTAGAAAGTAATCTATAGTCAAATTTTTGTAATGTATTTATTTGTTCAATATAGTCCGATTGACTATTTTTCATATCTTTTAAAGAAAATGTTCCCAATGACTGTGGAAAATCTGTTTGAAAAAATTCATTTGTGTTTGCAATATAAAAGTGCATACTAAGAGTGTCAGAAGATAGGGAAGATGTAACAAGAGAGGTTGTATAATTGTCAAATTCTGATTGAACAGACATATTATCCGGAGTTTGTGGGGAAGTAAAAAATCTAAATTTTGCAAATAGAGCAAAAAATAAAATTATTGGTAAAGCGATTATAAAAAGCCATTTTTTACCTGAAAAATTTTTAAAAAACATAAAAAATCCTTATGTGGTTATTATTATAGAATATATTTTTTATTTTATAGGTATGATTAAAAAAGCAAATATGATAAAATAGTTCAATAGTGGGACAAATTTTTTAATAAATTTAGTTAAAATTATATGTCTGGCTTAATAAAATAAATACTTAATTAGTGTATGTATATAAAAATAGGAAATAGAAAGGAGCGTAATATGGAAATATTATTTTTAAATCCGGTATTCAAAGAAGCTATATGGGGTGGCAAATTATTAAAAGAATTTGGTTACGAACAGGCGACAGATAAGACAGGTGAGTGTTGGGGAATTAGCGCACACAAGTCAGGTGATTGTACTATTTCAAATGGTGAGTTTGAAGGAAAAACTTTATCATGGGTTTATGAAAATCACAGAGAATTATTTGGAAACATTCAGGATAACATATTTCCATTATTAGTAAAAATAATAGGTGCTGAAGACGATTTAAGCATTCAGGTTCATCCAAATGATGAATATGCAGCGGTTCATGAAAATGGCTCACTTGGAAAAACAGAGTGCTGGTATATTTTAGACTGTAAAGAAGATGCAAATATCGTTATCGGACATCATGCAAAAGACAAAAAAGAACTTGCAGACATGATTCACGAGGGCAGATGGAATGAATTAATTAGAACAATACCTATTAAGAAAGGGGATTTCTTCCAGATTAATCCAGGTTGTCTTCATGCTATTAAAGGTGGAACACTTTTAATTGAAACACAGCAAAGCAGTGATATTACTTACAGAGTTTACGATTATGACAGATTAAGTAATGGAAAGCCTAGAGAATTACACGTACAGCAGAGTATTGACTGTATTGAGGCACCACATCATGATTATGATGGGAAAATTACAGTTGAAAATGAAGGAGATTTGACAAAGACAACTCTTGTTAAATGTGATTTCTATACTCTTGAAAAGTGGGATGTTGCAGGTAAATATAAATTTACGATGGACAAACCGTTTATGAATGTCAGCGTTATTAACGGTGAAGGTGAAATAAACGGAAGCAAAATTACAAAAGGTGACCATTTTATTATTCCTTCAGGAATAGGCGAATGCAAAATATCAGGAGACTTAACAGTAATGGCTTCATATTTGTAATGTTGCCATGTAGGAGAGGGTAATTATGTTATCAGAAAGAGGAATGCAAATAGTTGAAAAACTAGTTGAAAACAATGCAAAGCCGGTAACATCAAAAGTTTTAGCATTAGGCTTAGGTGTGTCTGAGAGAAGTGTAAAAACTTATATAAAAGAAGTTTCAGATTTTTGTGATGAAAATGGAATGAAACTTGAACGAAAACCGGGAATAGGATTTGTTGCAAACTTCACAGACGAACAGATAGCTCAGATTGAAGATATGAAAAAGGACAAGAGAACAGTCTTGTCGAAGAATCAGAGAATGAGCTATATAATGTTTATTCTTTTAAGCGGATGGGATACTTATACATTAGCACTTTTTTCAGATGAGCTAAACGTAAGCAAAAAAGTTATAAGTGATGATATTGACTGTGTTGCGGAACGTTTACAGAAACATAACATAACTGTAAACAGAGTAGCAGGGCATGGTGTATTTGTTACGGGAGATGAATTTTCAATAAGAAAAGCATTAAAAAAATATTGCGTATTTCCTATTGGAAATCATAAAATTACAAAACCAATTGATTACAGGTTGTCAGTACTTGATGAAAGTATTTGTGTAAATAATTTTGGACGAGACAATTTTGAAAGAGCGATACAAACTGTAGAGACAATAGAAAAAGAATATAATATTGTTTATACGGATTACTCATTCAAAGCGTGTGTGAAATATTTGTGCATTCAGCTTTTAAGAGTAAGAATGGGACATCTGCTAAAGGAAAATATAGATGAATATGAAGAATATATTAATGAAGAAATCACAAATAAAGCTGTTGAAGAATTAGAGAAAATAGGCAAAATCGAATTAAATGATGTTGAAAAGCATTATGTGGATATTATATTTGCTTCTGCAGCAATGCAAAGAGCAGAAGTAGAATTTGAGCAGTTTCATGATGAAGGTTTTTATGATTTAAGAGATAAAGTATGCGATGAAATGCTTGAATATATGTCTGAAATTTTAAATATTAATTTTGTGGAAAATGATTTGCTTGTTAATAGCCTGAAGGCATTTCTTCCAGCTTCATTCATTAGAACAAAATATGGAATAGAGATAGCAAATCCATTTTTATATGATGTAAAAGAAATGTATTCAGGAATATTTGCAACAACATTTACATTATCTAAATTTTATGAAAAATATTGTCACGCATCACCAACGGAGCATGAAATGTCATTCTTAGCTTTGTACTTTGGTGGAGCAATGCATAGAAATCAAAAAAATGTAAAGGCTATCTTAATAGGAACAAGTGGCGTGGCAGCTGCAAGCATTGTTGCCGGTAAAATAGAAGATAAAATAGAAGAAGTAAAGATTGTTTCGATTTTATCATCAGAAAAGATAGCAGAAATTGATGAATTTGAATTTGACATTGTTTTGTCAATGCTTCCGGGATTTGAATATGAAGATAAGGTTGTAAATATATCACCTCTTGTAAGTAATAATGACATAAAGAAAATCAAGGATGCCTGCTTTGAATATATGACAAATTCAATTGCAGACAATTATGAATTATATTCAGTAATAGATAGAAAATATATAACTGTTGTAAGTAAAAAAATGACAAAGTCAGAAATTTTGAAAGCTGCAAGCGACAAGTTGGTAGAAGATGGATATGTTACTGAGGACTTTTATTCAGATGTAATGCAGAGAGAAGAAATCAGTTCTACTGCCATTGGAAACAAAACAGCAATCCCGCATGGAAAATCTAAAAATGTATTAAAACCAATAGTATATATTATTAAGGTTAATTATGAGATTGACTGGGGAGAGGATAATGTAGATATTATTTTCCTTTTGGCACTTAATTTTGACAATATTAATACAACAAAAATGTTCTTTGCAGATTTGTCAAGATTTTTGAACTCTGAAAGTAAAATTCAGAGAATCAGAAAAAGCAATAATGAAATGGAAATTGAGAAGAGCATTATGTCAGATTTGCACTGGAGTTAGGGCAAAAAATGACTAGAGAATCACAAAAAGTAAAATTGCTGTAATGCCCATAAATAAAGGACTACAAGAAAAACGTTTCACATAAGAGATACAGAAAAATTGCACTAGGAATAGTGCAATTTTCTGTTTTGTGGGGCGTTGAAAACAAGAAACGAAATTAGTAGAATTAATGTTATAAGAAAGGTAATAATTTTATTTAAGGAGGTACAAGAAGTTGGCTAAAGACTTAATGAGCAAAGAGATTGTAATGTTCGATGTAGACGCGAAAGACAGAAACGAAGTAATTAATTTAATCGCTGATGCAATGGACAAGGATGGAAGACTTATTGACAAGGAAGGATATGTTGCAGACGTAATGAAGAGAGAAGCAGGTTCAAGTACAGCAGTTGGATTTTCTGTTGCAACACCTCATTCTAAATCAGTACATGTAAAAGAACCTTCATTGGCATTTGTAAGACTTAGTCATCCAATGAAATGGGACGACTCAGAAGAAGTTGAGTTAATTTTCCAGATTGGTGTTCCTTCTCCGGGACAGGGAGATAGACATCTTGAAATTCTTGCAGGCTTATTTAGAAAAGTAATGCATGACGATTTCAGAGAAAAATTATTTAGTGCAAAAACTGCAGACGAAGTAATTGAATTAATCGGTGCAGTTTAAGCGAAAACATAATAAGAAAGGACAATATTATGAAAGATTTAGTTGATATTTTGAAAAACACGAGACAGCATCTTATGAATGGTGTTTCACACATGATTCCGGTTGTAGTTTCCGGTGGTATTTTATTTGCTATTGCAGCAATGTTATCTATGAATTCAGTACAGACAAGTGCTTCAGTTTCATCAGCAGGTTTAGCTGGTTTCTTAAGCAACGTTGGTAGTGTTGGTTTAGGGCTTATGGTTCCTGTACTTTCAGCTTATATTGCAGCATCTATTGCAGATAGACCTGGTATTGCACCTGGTATTATTGGTGGACAGTTAGCAGTAAATGTTGGAGCAGGATTTATTGGTGGTATTGTTACAGGTTTAGTTGCAGGTATTGCAGCATATTACTTAAAGAAAATTCCACTTCCAAAATCAATCCAGTCATTAAAGGCAATATTTATTGTTCCATTACTTGCAACATTGATTACAGGATTTGTTATTGTAGTAGTAGTAGGAAATCCTTGTGCAGCACTTCTTAAGTTCTTAGAAGGATGGTTAGGAGATATGACAGGTAGTGCAGCTATCTTAGTAGGTGCAATTACAGGTGGAATGATTGCATTTGACCTTGGTGGACCACTTAATAAGGTTGCTTATTCAACAGGTGCAGCTTTAGTAGGTACAACAGTAGCAGCTGGAGATAATTGTTCATTTATGGGACCTATCGGTCTTGCAATTTGTATTCCTCCAATTGGAGCAGGTGTTGCATCATTAGTATTAAAGAAGAAATTCTCACAGGCAGAAAGAGATGCAGGTATCGGTGCAATCGCAATGGGATGTTGTGGTATTACAGAAGGTGCTATTTCTTACACAACGGCTGACCCGGTTAGAATGATTCCTATTAATATGGTTTCATGTGCAATCGCAGGTGCAATCGCAGGTGCTCTTGGAGTATATGACAATGCAGCTTGGGGCGGACTTGTAGTTCTTCCTGTAACATCAATAGCAACATATTTATTATGTACAGTAATTGGTGTAGCAATTTATGTAGCACTTTGTGCAATATTCAAGAAAGATTATGTAGAAAAAGAAGAAGTTGTCGAAGATATCGATATTTCATTCGAATAATATAATAATTAATTAGTGAATGATAAGAAGCCACAAAGATAATTGGTTGTGGATTCTATAAAATAAAATCTAAGAAAGTGAGTGAGTGATATGAAATTTTTAGCAGTTACAGCATGCCCTTCAGGGGTTGCACATACTTATATGGCAGCAGAAGCTATTCAGCAGGCTTGTGAAAAAGCAGGTGTTGAGTGTAAAGTTGAAACACAGGGCTCAATTGGTATTGAAAATGAAATAACAGCAGCTGATATTGCAACAGCAGACGCAGTTATTCTTACAACAGATATGCCAATTAAGAACGTAGAACGTTTCGACAATATTAAAAAAGTTAAAATCGGTGTTGGCCCGGCTATTAAGCAGGCAGACGCAATTGTAGAAAAAATGATATCAATGCTTAAATAAATCCCCGAAAAAGAACGGATTATTTAGCCAAAATAAAACCTTATAAAATATTACCATAGGGGATTGAAGATTTGAAGGTTATACAATAAGCGTAGAATCAAAATGGGCAGACATGCAAAATGCCTGCCCGTTTTAAACTGAAAATAGTAGTAGTATTAGTATTTGTGAAAGAAAAATATAAAATTTAAATAGAACAATGTGGATTTGGAAATAATACAAAAGATTGTATTAATGTATATATTAAGATTTATTTAGAAATTAAGGAGGAAAAAGAAATGGTAAGTAGAACAGTTAAAATTGAAAACGCAGAAGGATTACACATGAGACCGGCAGGAGTTGTAGCAAAGGAAATGGGCAAATTTGTATGTGACGTAACAATCGTATTTGGAAATAAGAGAATTAATGCTAAGAGCTTAATTAACATTATTTCAGCATGTATTAAATGTGGTTCAGAAGTTACATTTGAATGTGATGGAGAAGACGAAGCAGCAGCTATGGCTAAGATTGAAGAATTAGAATCACAGAACTTTGGTGAATAATATTAGATTGTGAGGAATGCTTATGTATAAAGGTATTGCAGGTTCTGAAGGAATCGGAATCGGAAAAGTAGTGTTAATTGAAGAACATGATTTAACAGTTGAAAAGAAAAGCGTTACAGATACAGATGCAGAATTAAAAAGATTACAGGATGCTATTGAAAAATTTGTTTCAATAACAAATGAAATGGCAGACAAGATGGCAAAGACTGTTGGAGAACAGGATGCTGATATTTTAAGAGGTCATATTATTATGCTTCAGGATCCAATGATTGAAGAACAGATTTCAGCATTGATGATAAGCGAGAAGATTTCAGCAGAAATGGCATTAGAACAGGTACTTGACCAGACAGCAGAAATGTTTGCAACAGTTCCTGATGAATTAATTCAGCAGAGAGCAACAGATTTAATGGATATTAAGTCACGTATGCTTAAGATTTTGATGGGTATTGAAGAAGTTGATATTTCACAGGTACCTGCAAATACTGTATTAGTTGCAAGAGATTTAACACCATCTATGACAGCAGGAATTAATCCGGCTAACATTGCAGGAATTTTAACAGAAGTAGGTGGAAGAACATCTCACTCAGCAATTCTTGCAAGAGCAATGGAAATACCTGCGGTATTAAGTATTGAAGGAATTTGTGGAATTGTTAAAAATGGAGATACAGTAGTTCTTGATGGAAGCAAGGGAGAAGCAATTGTTAATCCTGATGAAGCAACAGTTAAAGAATTTGAAAAGAAATTTGCTGATTATGCAGCAGAAAAAGAATTGTTAAAAGCATACAAGGGTAAACCATCTCAAACAAAAGACGGCGTTAAGGTTGAATTAGTTTCAAATATTGGTAAACCTGAAGATGCAGATAAAGTTGTTGAATGCGATGGCGAAGGAATAGGTCTTTTCAGAACAGAATTTTTATTTATGGATAGAGATAGTGTTCCAACAGAAGAAGAACAGTTTGAAGCATACAAGAAAGTTGCTGAGACAATGAAAGGAAAGCCTGTAATTATTAGAACACTTGATATAGGTGGAGATAAGGCAATCCCTTACTTAGGATTAGAAACAGAAGAAAATCCGTTCTTAGGATTTAGAGCAATTCGTTTCTGCTTAAAGAGAAGAGATATCTACGAAGTACAGTTGAGAGCACTTCTTAGAGCAAGTGCATTTGGAGATATCAAGATAATGGTTCCACTTGTAACAGGAGTAGATGAACTTCGTGCAGTTAAGGTAATTCTTGAAGATGTTAAGCGTCAGTTAGATAAAGATGGAATTGCTTACAATAAAGATGTTAAGGTTGGTGTAATGATGGAGACACCTGCAGCATGTATGATGGCAGATGCACTTGCTAAGGAAGCAGATTTCTTTAGTATTGGAACTAATGATTTGACAGGTTATACAATGGCTGTTGATAGAGGAAATGCGAAAGTTGCATATCTTTATTCAACATATAATCCGGCAGTTCTTCGTGCAATCAAGAGAATTATTGAATGTGGTAAAGCAGAAGGAATTATGGTTGGAATGTGCGGTGAAGCAGCAGCTGATCCAAAACTTATACCATTATTACTTGCATTTGGCTTAGATGAATTCAGTGTAAGTGCTACAAGCGTATTGAAGACAAGAAAGACAATCTCAGATTGCAACATAGATGAATGCAAAGCATTAGCTGAAAAAGTAATGAAATGTGTAACAGAAGAAGAAGTATTAGAATTATTAAAATAATATTTTAATAAAAGGCTATGAATAAATAGCCGGAATTAATTATAAAAACTCTCGTTTGATTATTCATTCGAGAGTTTTTTATAACAGAGAATAAAAGATAAATTGGCAGTGTATACAATTAAATGCCGGTTATAACCATAAATTTAATTGTAGAAAATAATAAATTTATATAGTATTATGTGGTTGTATGTGTCGGAAAAGATGCATACCGGATTTGGAGACGAGTGTATGTCTCTAATTAAAATGGACAAATCAATCAAGAGGAGAAAGAAATGAGTATTAAATTAATTGCATTTGATGTTGATGGAACTTTTGTAGGAGATGATCATTTAACGATTAATGAAAAAAATATCGAAGCTATGAAAAAGGCACATGAACAGGGAATAAAAGTTGTTATGTCGACAGGTAGAACACAAGCAATTTCACAGAAAGAAATTGATGATGTCGGATGCGTTGATTATATGGTGCTATCAAATGGTGCAATTGTAGTTGATGGTACAACAAACGAAGTTATTAAAGGAAATTATATTAGCAAAGAAGCGGGAAAGAAAATATTAAAAATATTAGTTGATCACAATGCAGTATTTCAAATTTATGCAGGACAGGAAGCTTATGTTAATAAATATTCATATGACAATTTTCTCAATTCTGAAGGATTACCGGAAGTATTTTTGGTTGAATATAGAAAAAGAATGAAATTAACAGAAGATTTACAGGAAGTAGTTGATAATATTCCAATTGAAAAATTCAATGTAGATTATGTTGATACAAAGATAGTTCCGGAAATAATGAATGCCTTAAGTGAAATACCTAATCTTGTATATACTGCAGGATTTGTAGGGAACATTGAAATAACAGGGATGGGTGCCGACAAAGGAAACGGACTTGCATGGCTTTCTGACAAATTAGGAATAAAAGCAGAGGAAGTAATGGCGTTTGGAGATTCAGGAAATGATGTGACAATGCTTAAATGGGCAGGAGAGTCATATGCACTTGTAAACGGAAATGAAAAAGCAAAATCAGCTGCAAAGCATATAACAAAATCGGACAATAATGCGGGTGGAGTTGGAGAGATAATTTTTGAAAACTTGACAAAAAATGTAAAATAATCAACAATATTGTATAATAAAAGGAAAATGATTTAGGGTCATATTACAGGAGGTACATATGTTAGCATCCGAAAGACATGAAAAGATTGTTGAAATTTTAAATAGAGAAGGCTCAGTGTTAGTAAAGGACCTAAGTAAAAAATTTGATGTAACACAGGATAGTATAAGAAAAGATTTGACTATATTAGAGCGAAAAGGACTTCTCAAAAAGACTTATGGTGGCGCTGTTAAGGTAAGAACCAACATTCATGATTTATATGTTTCGCAACGTATTGGAAAATATACAAAAGAAAAAAAGAGAATTGCCGAAAAAGCGTTAAGTTTACTTGTAGAAGGAGATGTAATATTTCTTGATATATCTACAGCTAACATTGAATTAGTTAAGTTAATAGTTCAGGCAAATCTTAAGATAACAATAGTTACAAATATGATTGATGTAATGCTTACATTCACATCTCCGGTTGATACTAAACTTGTATTTTTGGGAGGAACATTAAGCAGAGGCAGAGATGGTTTTGTTGGGACACTGACAAACAATCAGATTAAAGAATTCAGATTTGATAAAGCGTTTATGGGTTCAGCAGGAGTAGATTTGGAAAAAGATTGTGTTTATACATATGCTGTTGATGATGCAATGACAAAAAAAGCAATCATGGAAGCAAGTAACAAAAGTTATGTGATGCTTGAGAATAGAAAGTTTTCCATAGATGGAAATTACAGATATGCAACAGTTGGTGAATTTGAAGGATTCATTTTAGATGGCAAACCTGAAAAAGAAATAAAAGAAAATATAGAGAAATATGGAACACAGTGGTTTGCATAAACAAAAATTAAAACAGATAAAATCTATAATGGGTAAAAAATTTTTAGACATATTAATAAAAAATATGTTTTAAATAAAATTTAGTATCATAATGGATTTTATCTGTTTTTTTTATATTAAAAAATATGTAAAAACGTTTCATAATAAAATCGCAGTTTGTACAGAAGAAATTTCATCATCGATAGTGCAAATTAGGAATTAAAAAACAATAACAAACAATAAAAAGCAATAACAAACAATAATAAATGCATTGACATACGAGAAGGGTTATTATAGAATAAAATTACGGTGAATAACGAATAATCCTGGAAGAAATACAGAATATAACAAACAATAATAACTGGGAAAAAATAATAAATGAAAAACATATATTTGAAAGGAGTAATTATGAGCGAGTTGGTTATGAAAGAAAGAATTTCAGTTTTAAAAGATAAGATGCTTTCTGAAAAGAGATATGCGTCAATTGAGCAGGCTAAGATAATTACTGACACATATAAGCAGCATGAGGATGAACCAAGAATCATGCAGAGAGCTTATTCTTTAAAGAATTGTTTAGAGAAAATCAATATTAGTGTTGAACCTGAAGAAATGATTGTAGGCAACAGAACAGCAGGAGTTCGTTACGGAGTAGTTTTCCCGGAAAGCGGAAGTACATGGGTAGACAAGGAATTTGAAACATTACCTAC